>JBQCDS010000196.1:0-6771 GCA_051961035.1 Trinickia sp.
GTACCGATCCGCTGGTGTCGCGGATCTGCCGCATGACGTCGCGCAGCTTGTCGACGAAGCGATTGAACGAGCGCGCGATTTGCGCCACCTCGTCGCGCCCGTCGGACGGCAGACGCAGGGTCAGATCGCCCGTACCCGAGCCGATCGCATCCATCGCGTCGCGCACTTGCGACAAACGCTTGAACGCCTTCGACGTGACAGCCGAGACGATGAGCGCGGCGAGCACCGCAATGACGAGGAGCGCGATCGCCGACGTCGTCAGAAACGAACGAACGCCGGCCTTCGCCTCGCCCTCGTCGAGCGCGACGATCACCGTCCAATCCGTGCCCGGCACGTTCTCGCCGCGCAGCAAGACCGAGTGGCCGTCCGCATCGGCTGCGAGCGGCTCGGACGCGCCGGCGAGCGAGCCCACCGTGGCCGCCGTCATGTTCGGCATCAGCGCCGAAATCGGCTTGAGCGTGAGCTTCGGATCGGGGTGTGCCACGATATCGCCCGCGCCATCGACGAGCAGGCCGAAGCTGGCCGGCGTCGGGTGAATCGATTTCACGTTCGCGATCACGTCATCCATGGTGACGTCGCCGCCGACCACCGCCTTCACCGAGCCGTCGCGTATGACCGGCACCGCGAAGGTGACGACGAGCTTACCCGTGCCCGCATCGACATAAGGCGGCGTGACGACGGCCTTGCCTGCGGCGGCCGCCTGCTTATACCAAGGCCTGCTCGTCGGATCGTACGTGGGCGGGATGCCGGTCGCATCGCCGAACTTCGAGCTCTTGTCGGCATAGCCGGCATAGACGTTGACGAAGCCGCCCGACGCCATGATTTGCTTGAACGTCGGGACCGGATCGGTCGTGGCCGCATCGAGGGCGACATCTTGCAGCGCCGCGATGGCGGCCGTTTTAGATGCCACCCACTCGGCAATGGCGGCGTCGTGTCCGTTAGCGAGTGCGACGAGGTTATTGTTGATCGATTCGTTTTCGTGAGAGTCGACGACGAAGAAGTTCAAAGCCGCATTGGCGAGAAGAGAGCCGACGACGATGGCAAGACAGGCTGCGAGCACGCGCGTGCGAATTGACGCAAACATTCAAACATTCCTTCAGACGGATAAGCGGCGAGACTACGTGTTCTCCCTACTGGTATACGGCACGTCGCACTGCAAACTTGACGGCCATCCGTTGGGAATTGTCGGCGTGCCACCGGGCACGCTGTTTGAGGCGCACCGCAAAAATGCGACTAGTAGGATTAAAACGAAAATCGACGGGCGTATTAGTCCCGATTGTTTCAATGGGCCCCGTTATGCCGAAATGCGCATAGGAATCGTCGCAACAGGTCAAGACGGAGCGTTATTGGTTTCCTATAGTCCTTCGGAATGATCGCGGCGGCGTTTCTCACGTCGAGCGGTTCAGTCAACACACGCATTTACAGGAGGTTCCGCCACACGCTGTCAAGACGAACAAGAGCCGTGCACCGGCCACCGCCCCGGACCACGCAGCGCGTTTGCGTCGAGGCGCCGGCCGGCATGCACGCCATCGCAGTAAATTCATGCTTGCCGACAAAGGACACAACATGCGTTTTGCGAAGACCCTCACCCCCGTCGCAGTTGCCGTTGCAGCATTGCTCGCATTCGCGCCGCTCGCCTCTCGCGCGGACACCGTCGTGAAGATCGGTTTTGCCGCTCCGCTCACCGGCCCTAACGCGAATTACGGGAAGGATTTGGAGAATGGCGTCAAGATGGCGCTCGACGATGCCAAGGCTCAAGGCGTCAAGATCAATGGGCAACCGGTTTCTTTCGAACTCGTCGCCGAGGACGATCAAGCCGACCCGCGTGTGGGTGTGCAAGTCGCGCAAAAGCTCGTGGATGAAGGCGTATCGGTTGTCGTTGGCCACTTCAATTCCGGCACGACGATCCCCGCTTCCGAACTGTACGAGAAGGCGGGCATCCCCGACATCGATCCGGCGGCCACCAATCCGACCATCAGCGGGCGAGGCTTCAAGAACGTGTTCATGGTGATCTCGAGCGACGCCCAGAACGCCGGCACGGCCGGCACCTATGCGGTGAAGACGACGAAGGCGAAGCGCATTGCCGTCATCGACGATCGGACGGCGTTCGGCCAGGGCGAAGCGGATGAGTTCGTGAAAGCCGTGAAGGCGGCCGGCGGCGATATCATCGATCGCGAATACACGACGAACCAGGCGACGGATTTCAAGACCCAGCTCACCAACATCAAGGGCAAGAATCCCGACCTCATCTTCGTTGGCGCGCTCAATCCGCAGGCCGCCGGCATCATGAAGCAAATGACGCAGCTCGGTATCAAGGCGCAGTTCGTCGGCGGCGGCGGCGTGAAGGACATCGACTTCATCAAGCTCGCGGGCGATGTAGCCGAAGGCGCGATGGCATGGGAATACGGCAGTCCGCTCGACAGCACGCCGGTCGGCTCGAAGTTCGCCGAGCGCTTCAAGCAGAAATTCGGCGAAGACGTGCTTTCTTACGCACCGTTCGGCTATGACGCCGCGTGGGCCGCGATCAAGGCGATGCAGGCGGCCAATTCGACCAAGCCCGACGCTTATCGTCCGAAGCTGCAAAGCATCAGCTTCGATGGCATCACGGGTCATATCGCGTTCAACCCGAACGGTTCGCTCAAGAACGGCTCGTCCACGGTCTACCAAGTCAAGACCGGCCAGTGGGTGACCGTGAAGACGGTCAGCGGCCTGTAACCGCTCAAGCGGCCCGCTGCCTTCGCGCGGGCCATCGGCGCGGCGCCTCATGGGTGCCGCGCTTTTTTGCTGAATATCGCTTTCCTGGTTTCTCGTAATTGCTTTGGAGTCCTAATGGTTTCGAAGATCGTAGTCGTGGGGGGCGGTGTGATCGGCAGCGCCGTGGCGTACTTTCTGCGCAGCGCCGACGCGAGTGTGGAGGTGACGGTGCTCGAGCGCGATCCGAGCTACGCGCGCGCATCGTCGGCGCTATCGGCGGCCTCGATTCGCCAGCAGTTCTCGACTCCCCTGTCCGTGCAAATGTCGCTCTACGGTATCGAGTTTCTGCGCTCGATCGGTGAGCGGCTGGCCGTCGGCGGCGAAGCCCCGTCTATCGATCTGCACGAAGGCGGCTACCTCTTTCTCGCTACGCCGGCCGGCGAATCGATTTTGCGCGAGAACCACGCGCTGCAAACGTCGCTCGGCGCCCAAATCGACTATTTGCCGCGCGAGCGGTTGCAAGCGACGTTTCCCTGGCTCAACACGGAAGATCTCGTGGCCGGCACCTACGGCGTATCGGGCGAAGGCTGGTTCGACGGCTACGGGCTCGTCCAGGCGTTGCGCAAGAAGGCGCAATCGCTCGGTGCGCGCTACTTGCCCACCGACGCAACAGCCGTGCGGCGCGAGGGCCGACGCGTGACGCATGTCCTGACCGCGAACGGCGACGCGCTCGAATGCGACGTGATGGTGAACGCGGCGGGCCCGTGGGCGCGTCGCGTCGCTCAAATGCTGGGCATCGAGCTGCCCGTCTACGCGCGCCGGCGCAGCATCTTCAATGTCAGCTCGCCGGCCAAGCTGGAACGCTGCCCGTTGTTGATCGATCCCACAGGCGTGTATTTCCGTCCCGAAGGGAAGACCTACATTTGCGGAACCTCGCCGAGCGCCGATCACGACCCGGATGATCTGCCGCTCGACGAAGTGGATCACGCGCTGTTCGACGACGTAATCTGGCCCACGCTTGCCCATCGCGTCCCGCAATTCGAAGCATTGCGCGTCGAGCATGCTTGGTCCGGTTATTACGAATACAACGTGTTCGACCACAACGCGATCATCGGCTACCACCCCGACATCGACAATTGCGTATTCGCCAATGGATTCAGCGGCCACGGCCTGCAACAAGGACCGGCCACGGGGCGTGGCGTGGCGGAGCTGATCTTGCAAGGCCGGTTCGTTTCGCTCGATTTGGCGCCGCTCGGTTTCGAGCGTGTGTTGGAAAACCGGCCCGTCGTCGAGCGCAACGTCGTTTAGCGCGTCGATCTGGCTCGCTTCGATCGGACTGCCAACGGCGCCACGCGCCCATTGCTTATCGCTCAATCGCTCGCGCGCACAATGATCTGCGCTGACGTATCGCGCTCGATATGCATAAGCGTGCGCGCATCGCCTCGAAATCCTTAGTAGTACAAACTTGTTTCCCAAAGTCGGCCCGCAGCCGGCGCGATATTTGTACGACACGCGAAGCGGGATCGAACACGTAATGTGCCGCGTAATCGATCGGCCCCGCTTCGATCATCATGTCCGAAGGAACATAGACGAGCTTCACATCGCGCGGCAACATGATCGATCCGCGCTCGATGAACGTCCCGCCCATGCAAACGTACGATTGGGTGCGCCTAGGCTCGGCCAGCCAGTCGCGCATTTGCGAGGCGATGCCGCCCGCGAAACTGGACCAAGCCGGGAACGCCGTCATGCCATCCGTCCATACCACGTGCTCGAGCTCGCCCGTCATCGTGACGGCGAATGGGCCGCTCGTTGCGCGCACATCGTCGGTTTCGACGGTGGCCGTGCCGCGCAGCGCCGTGAGCCGTAGCCGCTCATCGGCCATCTCGCTCGCACGCGCACGCGTCGCGCGGCGAAACACATTGCGTTCGCGTTCCGCCATGACACCGTCGTCCTCGACGCGATAGCCGTAACGCGCGTTGCCGCTATCGTCGATTTCGACGTCGAGCCGCGCGTCGCGCAGGCGCACCTGAGTGGCCGGCGTGCGCGTGAGGATGCCCTCGCCGACGAGCAGCGCCGGCCTGTCCATGACGCTCGGCGGCAAGAACCCGAATGAAATCCCGCCGCCGGACGTCGTATCGGCGAACCGGTGCAGCGACGGGATCCAGACGATGACGTGGTTGATCGCGCCCGCCCCGTACCCCGGCACCGACGGTAAGGTGTAGACGGAACCGAGGCCGATCAGCGCCGGCTCGCTGCGAATCCCCACCGCCGCGAGCAGCGCGCCGTACAACGCCGCGTGATCCTTGCAATCGCCATAGCGGTGACGCATCACGTCGACGACACGATGCGGCTTGGCCGCCGTCTCGCCGACAAACAAGGCCACATAGCGGATATTGGCGCGAGTCCAATCGTACAGACGGGCGGCCTTCGTCCATTCGTCGGGCGCATCGCGCGTCAGTGCCCGAGCCAGCGCGAGGACCTCCTGATCGTTCGCCGTCGGGTCCACGGCGTTCGTTCGGTACTGCTCCGCGAACGCAGCATAGGTGGGCACAGTCGTCACCATCAGCCGGTCGCCGTCGTTCGCCTCGCCGACGGCGCCATGCTCGATAGGCGCGCGCGGCCCATGTCGATAGTCGAACTCGTAGCGCGTGCGGCCGTTCGCGGTGACGCGCTCGCGCGCCATATAGCCGCGCGCATCGGCATAAAGCGGCAAGTCCGCTGGCAGATCGAAGATGAGCCGCTGCTCGAGCACGGGATCGCGGGCCGGCACGGCGAAGTATTCGAACACCCCGGGCGCGACCGCCGCGCGCGATTTGCGAAACGTCAGATGCTCACGCCAGCCCGGCTCGATCCCCGGAAAGATCACCGTGCGCAGCACGCCGTCGTTGAACATCGGCGCGCCGGCCGCGCGCGGCGCTTGTACATCGCGGATTGCCTCGGGGCCGACCGGATGCACGCCGCCTCGAGGATCGATCGATTCGGCCGATAGCGCATCGATGCGCTCGATGTCCTTGTTGAACCAGATGTAACGCTGGGCAATGTCGTCGACGCCCACGACCGTATCGGCACGCAGCGTCGTCTCGTCGCGCTCGACGACGGAGCCGTCGTGCGCCACGGTGAACACGTGCACGTCGGATTCGATCGTCGCGGGAGCCGCGTCGGCCGAATGCAGCGAGGTAACCGAAGGGTTCGCGCCGCTGACTTCGGTCGCCGCCGGTGCCCCATGAGCGGCCACGCCGCACTGGGCCACTGAACAGGCAAACGCGCCGGCGATCAAGCGAAGCTTCGATCTACGGCAACCTGCCCGATAGCCCTGCCCCAACACCATCATGGCTGCCAACGCTTTCGGTAAGCACGCGGCGTGACGCCGAACTCGGCGCGAAACGCTCGATTGAAGTTCGATAGATCGGCAAACCCGCAATCGAGCGCGGCGTCGACGATCTTGCCGCCTGCGTCGGCAAGCTGCTGCGCGGCGGCGCGCAATCGTCCACGAAGAATGTATTGATGCGGCGTGACGCCGGTCGCCCGTTCGAAGATGCGCAGGAAATGATAGGGGCTGAGCCCCGCGTGCTCGGCCAGCCGAGCAAGGTCGAGTTGGGTATCGGGCGCCTCGTCGATCCATCGTACCGTATCGACGACGCGCGCAAGCACCGCACGCGGCACCGGTTTCGAATCCGACGGCATTGGATGGCCGACGAGACGCACCACGCGCACGGCCAACGCCAGCGCCAGCTCCTCCCACGCCAAGCCGGCGAAGCGGGCAGCAGCGGTCACGCCCGTGCTCGCCGCCGCGACAAAGGGCGCCAGCACGCGCGTCGGTTCGATCCGCGCGGCGTCGAACGAAGGCGCTCGGCCGCTACCGCCCGCCTCGGCGAACAATCGCTCGAAGCATTCAGGCGCATAGCGAAATGCGATGCAGCGATCGCCGGCCCCATGGCGGTGGCCGCATTCGAAACATTCGCCGGCATTGCCGAGCATGACGGCGCCGGGCGTCATCAGCGCGCCGCCGCTATCCGAGAGGACTACGACCGCGCCGGTCGCAACGAGCGCACTGCAAAGCTCGCGGTGCGGCTCTAC
>JBQCDS010000197.1:0-2506 GCA_051961035.1 Trinickia sp.
TCGAATGCGCGAGCAGCGGATATCGTCCGCGCAGCCGCTCGAGTGTCTTGCGCGCGGCCGGGCGGATCAGATGCGGCCCATCGAGCGGCCCCATCACGTTGTCGAGCAGAATTTCGAAGAGGTCGACCTCCATCTCCTCGAACGGAAACCAGTCGAGAATTTCGGGGTTGTATTGAATGCCCACGCCGATCGGCGCGGGCTTGCGAAACTTCACGGCTGGATGGGTCATGTTCGTGGAGACAGCGTGCGGTTAGGCGAACACTTTGCTTTCGATGACTTCGATGTCGTCGAGATCGAAGTCTTCCAACTCGAACGGGGCGGCCTGGCCGTCCTTGAGTGAATCGGTCGGCGCGGTGGCTGCATCGGCCGCCGCTTCGCCTTGAGCGGGCGTGATCGCTTGTTCCGTATGTTCCGTATGTTCCGGGTTCATGGCTTCGTCCTTTTCAAAGGTTGATATCGACATGTTGCGGTGCGCTCCCGTGCCCGTACCCGTTTGGATGGGGCGGCCGAGCACACGAGACGCATCGGCTGCTGCTCGTCTTGCCTCTCAATGCTCGCTACGCCGCGCGCGCAAGCCGCAAGACGGTGTTCGCCACCCACGCCCAGGCGGCCAGCCAACCGGCGGCGGTTGTGACCACCGTCGCCCAATACAACGCGCGGCGGGCGGCGGGGGCGTTTTCCCGCTCCGGCTTGCCACGGAGCCAGTCGCGCACGTAGCGGAACGCGCGCTGCCTCAAGCGCGGCACGCCAAGCGATTCGGTCAGCGCGAGGTAGGTATCGCCGTTGAAGAAGGGCATCAAGGTCGGCACGAGCGCGGCCGTTGCGCTGACGATCATCGTGACCGCGAGCGTGTTCTGCCATCCGCTCGGAGCGGCCATGAGCCAGAACGCCACCCCGGCCGCGACGAACAGCAGCGTTGCATAAGGTCCCATCGCAATCGTCACGAGCCGTGCGCGCAGCGGCAACGCGGACCAGTCGCGTTGCAGCGGACGCGCCCATCCGGTGGCGAGCAGAAAATAGACGGCAATGCCGAAATCGGTCACGCGTACGCGATACAAGCGGCAGGCAAGCGCGTGCCCGAGTTCGTGCACGGCGATCGACACGACGATGACCAGGTAGTGCCAAGCGATCCAATGCCAATCATGTACGTACACCGCAACGACGTTCGCCCTGAAGCGAGGCCAGTGCGCGACGAGCGTCGTCAGCGCCCAAGCAATCGCCATGAGTCCCGTGCCGACGAACTCGCGCGAACAAAGCCATGCGGCGCGCGCATACAGCCCGTCGAGCAGATCGTCGGGCGCAAACCGCATGACTTGGATCGAGAGCGCTGTCTTGAGCGGCCCATAGCTGATGCCCGTCGCCGGATCGCGTCGACGCGCGGCTGCCTCCCCGGGCATGGCCAGCAGCCCGAGCGCATGGAGCCGACGCGCGAATGCGCTTACCTTGTTTTCCGAAATACGGCGCGATCGCGCCGCGAGCCAGGCGCAGACATCCGCATCCGAGCGACGACCGTCGAACAGACGCGCCACCTGGAGCTCGTCGTTGCCGAGGTAATAGGACAAGTCCGTCACGGGATCGTAGACGGTGAGCCGACGATCCGGGTCGTCCGGTTGCGGGGGATAGATGCGCAGATCGGCACGAAACGCGAGATGGCCGGCTCCGCTCGCCGCTTGCACAGCGGCCGCCGGTACCTCGCTCACCGTGCCTCTCCTTCGACGAGCGAATTGACGGCATGGCCGCCCACGAACCCTTTCAGCCCTTCAAGGGCACCGATGGCGCGAATGCGGCGCTGGGGCCAGCGCTGCGCCATGAGCGCGCGCAGCGTCTGCGCATGGATCGGCTCGCATGCCTTGCCGAGCACATGCACGGCGCCGGGCCGCGTCGGGCCGCATAGCGGGGCATCGGTGGAAAGGATCGGGTTCCAGCCGTGGCGCAGCATGAGCATCTCGATCGAATCGAGCGTGAGATAGCGCCGGTGATTGTGCGAGAAGTGGCCCTTGATGACCCCGTAGCCGTGCGCGCGCCCCTCGATAAGAAGCAGCCCGTTCGGTGCGCAGGCTTGCCGGCAGCGAGCTAAGACTTGGTTCACGTCATACACATGCTCCAGCGAGCCGATGATGGTGATGAGATCGAAACGCGCGGCGGGCAGACACATATCCTCGGCGCAGACCGTCTCGATGTCGAGGCGCAGGTGCGCGCGTCCATACGCTGCATAGTTCGCATCGGGATCGTTGCCCGCGACTTGCCAGCCTTGTTTGGCGAAGGCCACCATCATGCCGCCCGAGGAGCATCCGACATCCAGCATGCGCCCGCCCTTCGGCAAATACGGCGCCAAACTGCGATACAGATGCACGCCGCGCCGCAGCTGGTCGGCAATGAAGTCCTTCGCGGGCGCCGTCGAACCAAACAACGTTCGCCGGTAATGTTTCTCGTAATAGGCCTGATAGAAGCCGCGGTTGAACCGGGGGTTCTGATACAGATATCCGCAATGCCGGCACGCAACCAC
>JBQCDS010000198.1:0-3227 GCA_051961035.1 Trinickia sp.
TTCAGTTTCCCGCTATAATCGAGCGTTTCAGTGGTTCCGAACCCCCGGTTTTCAAGGATTACAGTATGGTCATCATCCGCTTGGCACGTGGCGGCTCGAAGAAGCGCCCGTTCTACAACATCGTCGCTACCGATTCGCGTAACCGTCGCGACGGCCGCTTCATCGAGCGCGTCGGCTTCTACAACCCGGTCGCCACGAAGGGCGAATCGCTGCGCATCGCGCAAGATCGTCTGACGTACTGGCAAGGTGTGGGCGCGCAACTGTCCCCGACGGTCGAGCGTCTCGTCAAGCAAGCGCAAAAGGCGCAGCCGGCTGCTTAATAGCGCTTGCGGCAGCGGGCGGCATGCATGCCGTGCACTTTCGCCGGTCGGCGTCGTGCTGGCATCGGCATCAGCCGGTCGACAGCCGCATGTGATCGAGCAACTGTGAGGTTTGTCGATGTCCGTTCGTGATTCGGGCGGCTCCGGTCGAGCGAAAACAGCTTCCCGGGCACCTGTATCGTTTGGCGCGTTTGCGCGCAAGCCGGTCGAGCGCAATGCGGTGCATGCGGCCGCCGGTCAAGTGTCGGGCATCGAGGCGGTTCAGGCGTTGCCGGACGATGCCGTCGAAGTCGGCGCCATCGTCGACGCCTACGGCCTGAAAGGCTGGGTCAAGGTGGCGGCGCATGCCGGCGCATCCCAAGGCGGCGACACGTTGACGAACGCCAAGTGCTGGTGGCTGGTCAAAGGGCGCGAGATCAAGTCAGCGCCCGTCGTCGCGGCGAAAATACACAGCGACAGCATCGTCGCGCAGCTCAGCGGTGCGAGCGATCGCGACCAGGCGCTTGCATTGCGCGGCTGGCGCGTGCACGTGCGGCGCAGTGATTTTCCCCTGCTGGAAGCCGACGAATTCTATTGGGTCGACTTGATCGGCCTAGAAGTCGTCAACGAGGCGGGTGTTGCACTGGGCCGCGTCGTCGATCTCATCGACAACGGCGCGCACTCGGTGCTTCGCGTCGAGTACCCGTCGCAAGGCAAGGACGGGCAGCCGGTCACCGGCGAGCGATTGATCCCGTTCGTTGGCGTATACGTGAAATCGGTGGATCAGGCGGCGAAACGCATCGTCGTCGATTGGGAAGCCGATTACTGAGCAGGGCCCACATCAGGGAGCGCGCGATGCAGTTCGATGTCATCTCGCTCTTTCCCGAGATGGTCCGCGCGGTTACCGAGTGGGGCATCACGAGTCGAGCGGCGAAGCAGGGGCGGTTCGGCTTGAGAACGTGGAATCCTCGCGATTTCACGACGGATAATTACCGTACCGTCGACGATCGACCGTACGGCGGCGGGCCCGGCATGGTAATGCTCGCCAAACCGCTCGAGGCGGCCATCGGCGCCGCGAAAGCGGCGCAGCAAGCGCAAGGCGTGAGTGGGTCGCGCGTCGTGATGATGTCGCCGCAAGGCGCCCCGCTCGATCACGAGCGGGTGATGCGCTTCGCGAGCGAGCCTGGGCTCGTATTGCTTTGCGGGCGATACGAGGCGATCGACCAGCGTCTCATCGAGCGCTGTGTCGACGAAGAAGTGAGCTTGGGCGATTTCGTCCTGTCCGGTGGGGAGTTGCCCGCCATGGCGTTGATGGACGCGGTCGTGCGGCAGTTGCCGGGCGTGCTGGGCGATGCTCAGTCGGCCGTGCAGGACAGCTTTGTGGACGGGTTGCTCGATTGCCCGCATTACACGCGCCCGGAGGAGTACGAGGGCATGCGTGTGCCCGACGTCCTGCTCGGCGGCCATCATGCCGAAATCGAGCAATGGCGGCGCAAGGAAGCGCTCAGAAACACCCTCGCCAAGCGGCCCGATTTGATCGTGCGCGCGCGGCGGAGCAAAATGTTGAGCCGTGCTGACGAAGCATGGCTCGCAAGCCTTGCGAAAGCGGCATCGGAGTCCTGACGGTCTTCGGTTCGCGAGCAGGGCGCAGGCGGCGCCGTGTAAGCGGCGTCAAGATGTGAACCCATCCTCTATCGGGGCCGAGCCACACCCGCCGATTCGGCGAACGGCAGGCATAACGCCGACAAGATGGCATAAGGAGTCAGTAATGAATCTGATTGCAAAACTCGAGCAGGAAGAAATCGAGCGCGTGCTCGCCGGCAAGTCGATCCCCGAATTCGCTCCTGGCGATACGGTGATCGTCAACGTGAACGTGGTCGAAGGTACGCGCAAGCGCGTCCAGGCCTACGAAGGCGTGGTCATCGCCAAGCGTAACCGTGGCTTGAACTCGTCGTTCATCGTCCGGAAGATCTCGTCGGGTGAAGGCGTCGAGCGTACGTTCCAAACGTACTCGCCGCTCTTGGCCAGCATCGTCGTGAAGCGTCGCGGCGACGTGCGTCGCGCGAAGCTGTACTACCTGCGCGAGCGTTCGGGCAAGTCGGCACGCATCAAGGAAAAGCTGGTCTTCAAGGACCGCACGGCTTCCTAAGCGTGAAAGCAGTAAGGAAAAGCACCCGCTTCGGGTGCTTTTTTCTTTCTGGTCTGCCGAGTCACAATGGCGGTTATCCGTCCATGACTTTACGAGCGTTGCATTGATTCGTCCTGTCTTCCAACCCGAAGTCCTACCGATCGAAACCACCGGCGCCGATTTACCCCGCGTCGCCTCCTATCGACTGACGCCGGCCGGCTTGCGCGAGCGCTTCGCCCAGCGTTTGGCGTGGGCGCCCGAACCGTTTGAGACCTTCGCCGGGCCCGGCGATCCGCGCGCGGCCGCCGTGCTTGTCCCGCTCGTCGTGCGCAAGACGGGGCTTTCCGTGCTGCTCACGCAGCGAGCCGATCATCTGAGCGACCACGCGGGCCAAATCAGCTTTCCGGGTGGGCGGCGCGAGCCGTTCGACCGCGACGAAACGGCAACGGCGCTGCGCGAAGCGCAAGAGGAGGTCGCGCTGGTGCCGGAACGGGTGGAGGTGCTCGGCGCCTTGCCGGACTATCTGACCGGCACCGGTTTTCGTGTGACGCCCGTTGTCGGGCTCGTCCATTCGCCGTTCACGGTGCGCGCCGATACGCTCGAGGTGGCGGAAATCTTCGAGGTGCCGCTCGTATTTTTGATGAATCCCGCAAACCACGAAGTGCGATTGTTGCGTTGGGAAGGCGGCGAGCGTCGTTTTTTCGCCATGCCCTATCCCCGCCCCGGCGCGGGCGGCCAATATTTCATCTGGGGTGCAACAGCCGGCATGTTGCGCAATTTCTATCGCTTTTTGGCGGCAT
>JBQCDS010000199.1:0-6706 GCA_051961035.1 Trinickia sp.
CCCTTCGCTCAGTCATGGACTGCGCGAAAGAGGCGTGATTCTAGGCGCCTTCCGCGCGTCGTGCAAGCGAAAATTTCGAGGCGGATCGCCATGTCGGCGGACGGTCCACAAGCGTTGCTCAGCTTACTGTGTGACGGAAGCGTCTAGAATGGAGGGTTCATCGAATCCCACTCAGTCAATCCTCTTTCTATGCGCTCGCGAATCGCTAAACGCCTTCCCCCCGATGCCGACAAACTCGTCGGCCTGTCCCTTGCCCTATTCGCGTCCGGCAGCCGCATCGAAGACCGATTCTGGGAAGCCAAGCTCGACACGCTGCTCGCGAAAATCGTGCGCAACGGCAATCAGACCACACTCGACGCGGCGCTCGATCATCTTCAACAGAATCATCCCGACGCGTACGGCGCGCTCGCCGACATGGCCGAAACCCACAGCGAGTCGTTCGTCGTCGAACACGAGGGCACGCCCTACGAGGCGCTGCTGATCGCGGCGCCGGTCCTGGCTTGGACGCGCTACATGATTCCGTCGGGGTCGCTCAAAGGCGACGCCGTCGACGCGTTGCGCGCTCATTTGCAAGCGCACGTGCTGGCCGACGATACCCGAGTTGCCCTGGCGCCGTTTCTCTACAGCATCGATCAGGTGCCACGACATCACGTCGAGACTTACCGCGTCGCGCAGCAACTCATCCAAGCCGCGCTGAACGGGTCGGCGGCGAAAATGAATCTAGGCGACCTGCCGGAGACGTCTCCCATCTTGGCCGATCCGCGCTTTCTCCTTGCCGTGGTGGCAGCTCCCGTCGGCGCACCGCTCTTTCGCTGGCAAGAAGAAGAAAACGGCGTGCGCATCGAGCGCGGCCAGTGCCTCGAACAATGGAGCACGCAAGGTGGCGCGAATTTGGCGCTCGTCCTGCCCGGCTGCGAGTTCGAATGCCTGCTGCCCGACGCGTATTACTCGGCGTGCCGCGACGCCGACGAACGCGTGCGACCGCACACCGTGCGCACGGCCATCCGCTACCTGTTCGACACGATCGGAGCGACGCCGCCAGACCTGCGCGCCGTCGTCGCAGGCTTTGGCGAGCGGCGCATCGACGAATACCGCGTCGGTTTCACGCGCCGCGGCAGCAACGATGTGATCTATGGCGTCGTTTGGCCGCTTTACGGCCGGGAAAACGGCGAACTGGCGATCGACGAGGAAGCGGAAGACACGGGCGGGCCGCTCGAGGAAATCATCGCACTGCTCAAGGAAACCGGCGTGACCGACATCCGCCGCCACGCGGGCCGCTTCGAGCCCGAATACTGCGACGACTGCGGCGTGCCGCTTTACGCCGATCCACTCGGCGAAGTCGTGCACGCGGAAATGCCCGAAGACGCCGAGCCCGCGCAACCGCACTTCCACTAAAGCTCACCCTGCCCCTTCGCACCTTCTCGCCGACTCATTCGGCGAGAAGGTGCGTCCTATGCCGTTCGGCTAGCGGCCTTCTTGTAAGGAATTTGTCATGATGGTGCGACGGCGCATCCTGGCCGCCGGGCGTCTCCCGGCACGGCCACTGCGCTGCCCGTACCGACTACAAGGAGGCAAAATATGCGGTTCGCAGTTCTCAGTTCGGAAGCCGAGCGGCGCGACGGGCTCAAGGCGTTGCTGCGGCAAATCGATCGCCAAGCACGCTTTTGCGAGGCCCGCGATTGGACGCACGCGAGCCGCACGATGCGGCGCGTCCCTACCGAGTTGCTCGTCGCCGACTGGCAAGACCCGATGCGGGTCAGCGCCGTTCGAGGGCTCTTCGCCCAGTACCCGCGGCTGCGCGTGGCCGTATTCGTCGACGACATCACGCCGGAGCGCGTGCGCACGCTTGTCGATGCGGGTGTGCACGGCGTCATTCCGCGCGCGACGAACCCGCGGCTGATCGTTCGCCTCCTGGAGCTCGTGCTCGCAGGGGGCTCGTATGCACCGTTTCTCGCCGAGCCGGACGCCCATGGCAGCGTGCCGGCCGCTTTACCCGCGCGCGATCTGACTGCCGACATACCGCGGCGCAAGCGCTTCATGCCAACGCTTTCACCGCGCCAGGAGCAGATCATGCGCTGCGTTCACATGGGCAGCACGAACAAGATGATCGCGCGCACGCTCGGAATAAGCGAGGGCACGGTGAAGATTCATCTGGCCAGTATTTTCCAACAGTTGGGTGCGCCGAACCGCGCGGCGGCCGTCGCGATCTACAACGGCGGGCTCAGCCCACAGCTCGAAGTGCTGCGCGCCGAAAGCGAAAGCGCCCCCAAGCCGGTGCTCGGACGCGGCGGCCCGGTACCGCTGCGGCGCGCCGCATCGTTCAAGTACTCCCTGTCGCGGCGCGATCGTTCGCTCGAGCTGCCGCTTGCCGCCGAGCCCGACGTGCCCTTCGGCGGTAGCGCCCCCGGCGCGGGATGAAAGTACGGGGTGCGGCGCTTGCTATGGTCATAGTGGAAGGAGAACGTGCCAGCTCACGCGCATGCCCTCCCCGTTTCGCAGACCAACGAGTAATATGGACTCCATGGGCTTCCTCTATACGCCGCTTCCGCTATGGGTTGCCGTCGGTGGCTGGGCCGCCGCCGCAGCGCTGCTGGCGCTTGCGCTCGCGCAGCGGCCTTTCCGGCGGCTGCAGGACGGGACGCTCCAGCATGTCTGGCTCGCGATCATCGTGGCCATTTCGGTACTTTGGGCGACCAACGCATGGCTGGACGACGGCCCCGTCATGCACTTGCTGGGCGCCACCCTGCTGGTGACGCTGTTTGATTGGGCACTCGCACTCGTGGCGATGGCAGCCGTGTCGGGCATCGCCGCCGTCATCTTCGACGCGGCGTGGCAAGGCGTCGCGCTTACGTTCCTCGTCTACGGCGCGATGCCTGTCGTCGTGTCAGCCCTATTTCAACGCGCCTGTACGGCTTGGCTGCCGCGCAACTTGTTCGTATTCATCTGCGCGCAAGGCTTCATATCGCCCGCGATCGCCGTCACGATAGCCGGCGTTGCGGCCGCCGCCGCACACGTCGCGCTCGCGCACGGATCGCCCTCCGTCGTGCCGATCGGCTATGCGTTCAGCGTATTTCTGTTGGCAGCCGGCGAAGCGTGGTTCACCGGGATGTCGACGGCACTCATCGCCGTGTACAAACCCACCTGGGTCACCACGAACGACGTTCGCCGCTATCGTCTCGGTGGGCCCCGCACTTAGAGATCGCACTCGGCGCCGCGCGCCGAAGCACAGCGCCGCTCAGTCACCGCGTCGCACCGGTTTCATCTCCCTGGGGCTCGTTCTCGAATCAATCGCCCGACGCGCTGCGTACTCTCGCCGCTTTACGCTTCCGATTCTCAAAAATTATTGATCTCGACATTGAACTCCGTCTCCGAGTGGGGCATCTTACGTGCCTGTGTCTCAATAGTGCCTACCGGATGGACAGATCCAAGTTTTCACGCCGCCTGCGACAGCTCGCCGGGTTATTGGCGATTTCGGCGGTCAGCAGCCTGCCGCTCGTCGCGACCGCTCCCGCTCGCGCCGATACCATCGATCAACGCAACGAACTGATCGCCCACTTCATCAACGACATGCATGCGGATCCGCTCGTCGCCGATTGCGCCGCGCATGGCAGTTTCGTCGCAAGCACATCGACCGCGATCGATCATGTCGACTTCCCGCCCGAGGCGTTCGATTCGGCCCATGCGTCGGTCACGCCGTGGAATCAGCCGTTCAGCGAGGGCAAACAGCGCACGACGGTCGATAACGTCGTCACCGTCGAAGGACAGGGCATCGCGCGCGAACCGTCTCACGAGCCGTACGCGCTGAGCTTCCGCTGCGGCTACGTCGGCACGCAGATGCTCGCGTTCAGTTGGAACGACCCTGTTCCTCCGCTCAAGCCGCGCAACGAACCGACATCGAGGAAAAAGGGCAAGCGCCGCCACGGGGGGCATGCCACGAGCCACACGGGCCACACTAGCCGTGCCGTCAATCACTCGGCGAAAAAGAAATCGTCTGCCAAGTCCCGCTCGAAGCACCAACACTAACGTTGTTCGAGTCGTTTGAGCTTAAGGCGGCCGCCTGCGCTACGCCGTTCGGCGCCTCGGCGCAGGCGGTCGCGCGCTCGACGATGCACTGCGCCCCGCGCACACGCGCAAAGCGGACCCGGCACGCCGGGGCTGCCGGCCATCGCGCTGCACCGCGCGCTTTAGACGAACGTCTCCAACTGTCGCAGGATCGCCCCGAGCATCGCCGCTCCGAGCGCCGCACTGCGCTCGCCGCTCCAGCCAACTCGCTGGTCGGGCAGGTTGGCATTGTCCTTGAACGGCATTTCCAGCGTCAGCGATAAACACCCGAATGTGTGGCCGATGTACTTGGAGGCGAGCTTGAGGGCGTCCTCTCGATACTTCGACGCCTCGTAGCCGTGTGCATCTTGGAAGTCGGGGCTCGCTTGCTTGAATGCTTCGATGAATGCTTTCTGCTCGCGCGATTGCTGCTCGGTGAAGCTCGGCAGCATCTCGCTGCCCGCCGCGAACACGTAGGGCAGCGCTTCATCGCCGTGAATGTCGAAGAACATGTCGCAGCCGTTCGCGTGGATTGCCTCGCGCACGACGAAGACCTCGTGACTGCGTTCGGCATCGGGTGCGACCCATTCGCGATTGAGGTTCGCGCCCGCGGCGTTCGTCCGCAGATTGCCGCGCACGCTGCCGTCGGGGTTCATGTTCGGCACGATATAAAAGACGGCGTGCTCATACAGCTTGCGAGCGACTGCGTCGCCCGCCCAGTCGCCCCAGCCGGCCAAGCGCTTGACGAGCCCTTCGACGAACCATTCGGCCATCGTCTCGCCCGGATGCTGACGGGCGACGATCCATACCTTCTTTTTCGCGCGCCCCTCGCTTGCCTCCGGCGTGCCGAGCACGAGCAGCGACATCGGCCGGCCCTCGACCGTGCGACCGAGTTCGACGAGCGTCGCTTGCGGCATTTGCTGAACGGCGCCGAGAAATTCGGCGTGCCGCTCCTCGCTGTATGGCTCGAAGTACGCGTAGTAGATCGAATCGAACTCGGGCGTGTGATCGATCGTCAGCGTCTGGCCGTCGTAAGACGCCGGCACGCGAAACCAGTTCACGCGGTCGTAGCTCGCCATCGCCTTGTAGCCGTGCCAGCCCTGGGCGAAAACGCACTGCGCGGCGTTGTCGAACGTCATCACGCAACGCTGCCCACGCGCGCCCGACAGCCGAAAGTAGAACCACTGCGCGACATCGGCGTGGCTGTCGCGGCGGATACGCAAATGAATGTCGTCGGCTTGGCTTGCCGAAACGACTTCGATCGCGCCCGCGTCGAAGTTACTGCTGATCGAAAGGCTCATGGGGCTCTTCGTAAACGATGATCGATGGAGGAACGAACGCCGCAACGCGTCAGAGCGCGAGGCGACGACGGAATACGAACGTTGCGTCGTTCGACGCGGCCGGATCGAACACATACCCTTCGACGGCAAAATCCTTGAGCTGCTCGGGCGAATCGATGCGGTTCTCGACGGCGAACCGCGCCATCAGGCCGCGCGCCCGCTTCGCGTGAAAACTGATGATCTTGTAACGGCCGCCCTTCCAGTCCTCGAACACGGGCGTAACGATGCGCGCATCGAGCCGCTTGGGCCGCACCGACTTGAAGTATTCCGTCGATGCGCAGTTCACGAGCACACGGTGCGCGCTTTTGCTTCGGTGCAGTTGCGCGTTCAGGGCGTCCGTGATGCGCTCGCCCCAGAAAGCGTAGAGATCCTTGCCGCGCGCGGTGGCCAAGCGCGTGCCCATTTCCAGGCGGTACGGCTGCAATAGGTCGAGCGGGCGCAGTAGGCCGTAAAGCCCCGACAACACGCGCACGTGCCGCTGCGCGTAATCGAGGTCGGCGGCTGAAAGCGTCTTCGCATCGAAACCTTCGTAGACATCGCCGTTGAACGCGAGCACGGCCTGCTTGGCGTTGTGGGCGCTGAATTTCGGCGACCAATCGGCGTAACGCTGAAAGTTCAGGTGCGCCAGCGCGTCGGAAATGTCCATCAGCGAGGCAATTTGCTGCGGCGAGTAGCGCCGCAATTCGTCGATGAGTTGCGCGGCGTCGTCGACGAAATCGGGAATCGTATGCTTGGAGACGTGCGGGGGCGTATCGTAGTCCAGCGACTTGGCCGGGGATAAAACAATTATCATAAAGGTTCGCCGAGAGGCTCGCCGGCACGCCGTGCCGAGCGGTGAAATCGAAAAACACGATTGTAGCGAATGCCCTATACCGATGCCGAAGGCCTGAAGAGCGTCCCGCGCGTAGTGCTCGATTCGAATGTCTGGATCGACATCCTCGTGTTCGACGACAGCGCGACACGCCCGATTCATGCCGCCCTTAAACGCGGCGATCTCGATGCCGTCATCGATTCGCGCTGCCTAGCCGAGCTCGCGCACGTGCTCGATTACCCGCAGTTCGTCGCGCGCGCCGTCGACAAAGCGGCGGCGCTGGCCACCGTCGCTCAGCTCGCCAGGCTCGCGCAACCGCAGGCCGCGCCGGCAGACGGCGCGGTGTTGCCCAAGTGCAAGGATCGCGACGATCAGAAATTCCTCGAGCTCGCCCATGCAGTGAAGGCCGACTGGCTCATCTCGAAGGATCGCGCGCTGCTCAAGCTGAACAAGCGCACGGCCCGCGATTTCGGGCTTCGGATCGCCGAGCCCGCTCCGTTTACCTCTGCTATCG
>JBQCDS010000200.1:0-2027 GCA_051961035.1 Trinickia sp.
CGCTTCGCCGCGAATGTACGGTGCGAACTGAGCGAGCCGCTTGAACCCGTCGATATTACGCGTCAACACCCGCTCGACCCGCGCCTTCGTCTCGTCGCTCGCCATGCGCCCGATCAGCATCTGCGGATAGAGCTCGCGCGCGATGAGCTCGACGTGCAGCTCCAGTACCGCCGCAAGTTGACGCACCTTCGCCGCTTCAAAGGGATCGGCCGGGAAAATCGCTTTCTCGGGATAACGCGCGGCCAAGTACTCGGCGATGACTTGCGATTCGCTCAAATCGCCTTCGTCGGTGCGAATAAACGGAATCTTGCCGACGGGCGACGAGGCGAGCGTGGCCTCATCCGTGATCGGCAACATGACGCGCACTTCTTCGAACGGGATCTCATGCTCGAGCAAAATGAACTTGACCTTGTTGTAGTAGTTCGAAACCGCAATGCCGTGAAGTTGAATCATGCGTCTCTCCCTGCGAGGGTCGATGAAGGCGCTCCGATGTGCCGCGTCTTTGAAAAAGTCGCATATTTTTGGCCGTTTTAATTTAAACGACCGTGCTATTCTAATCCTATTCGTGGAGTTTGGACGTTGACGATGAGCTTTGGCTTCCACTTGGGAAGCCGTATCGTTATCGGGATCGGCAGCAGCACGGCAACGATATCGACGAACCGCTAAACAACCGAACTTTGGAGACACCATGAGCGCAGAGTTGCTCGCCACGCGAGCTCCCGAAAGCGAGTCGACGCTCGTCTTGACTTTATCGAACCCCGGCGCCCGCAACGCGTTGCACCCTGACATGTACGCGGCCGGAATCCAGGCGCTGGAGACGGCCGAACGCGATACTTCCGTCCGCGCGATCGTCCTCATCGGTGCCGACGACTTCTTTTGCGCGGGCGGCAACCTGAACCGTCTGCTGGAGAACCGCGCCAAGGATCCGTCGGTGCAAGCGCAGAGCATCGATCTGCTCGCTCAATGGATTCTCGCGCTGCGCACATCGAGCAAGCCCATCGTCGCGGCCGTGGCGGGCGCCGCCGCCGGTGCCGGCTTTTCGCTCGCGCTCGCGTGCGACCTGATCATCGCCGCCGACGACGCCAAGTTCGTCATGTCGTATGCGCGCGTCGGCTTGACGCCCGACGGCGGCGGTTCTTGGTTCCTCGCGCAAGCGCTGCCGCGCGCGCTCGCCACCGAAATTTTGCTCGAGGCCAAGCCGGTATCGGCCGAGCGGCTCCATGCGCTCGGCGTCGTCAATCGACTCGTCAAAACGGCGCAACTGCGCGATGCCGCCATCGCCTGGGCCGACGAACTCGGACGCGGTTCGCCGAACGCGCAGGCGCGCGTCAAGGCGCTCGTCGCCTCGGCGAGCGGCCATTCGCTCGCCGATCATTTGGAGGCGGAGCGCGACGAGTTCGTCGCTTCGCTGCACCACGCCGATGCGTTAGAGGGCATCACGGCGTTTCTGGAAAAGCGCCCCCCGCACTATCGCTGAGCGCGCCCCGTGAGCGAATTCAACATCCCCTTGCGCCGGCGCATCTATCTGATGCGCCACGGCGATGTGACGTACTTCGACCATTCAGGGCGCGCCATCGACCCGGAAACGGTGCCGCTCAACGCACAGGGTCTTGTGCAAGCAGGGGCCGCGGGCGAGGCGTTCGCCGCCGACGGCGTGCGCTTCGACCGCGTCATCGTGAGCGGCTTGCCCCGCACCGTGCAAACCGCGCAGCAGGTCTTGGCCGCGACGGGGCAACATGTCGAGATCGAGACGTGGCCCGAGTGGCAGGAAATCCGGCCAGGCCGGCTCGCCGATCTGCCGCGCGGCCAAATCGAAGCCGCGTTTCTCGGCGCGTTCGATGGCGTGGTGCCGGAATCGACACGCTTCTTAGGCGGCGAAACGATCGGCGAGTTGCTCGATCGCGTGCTGCCGCCGCTCGCGCGATTGCGCGAGGACGACGCGTGGGACACGGCACTGCTCGTCTTGCACGGCGGCGTGAACCGCGCCCTGCTCTCTCACGCGATCACGTGCGGCGGCCGTGCATTCT
>JBQCDS010000201.1:0-2821 GCA_051961035.1 Trinickia sp.
GAGATCGGCCGGCACGCCGATCCTTTCCGTCTTCGCCTGATTGGAGTAGGTGACGAAGCCGCGATCGAACCATCCGCTGCTGCCGGAGATATCGGTGATGGCGGTGGCGATCATGCCCCCTGTGCACGACTCGGCCGTGACCAGGCACAGGCGCATCTCCCGCAGCTTGTTGCTGACGCGTACGGAAAGCTGATGAACGACGGAATCGGTGGGCATCGTAATGATCTCGGCTAAGCGTCAGAGGGTCATGCGCCAGAGGGCGATCACGAGCAGCGTGAAGAATGCGGCGACGAGATCGTCGAGCATGATCCCGAACCCGCCCTTGACGCGGCGGTCGAAGTAGCGGATCGGCGGCGGCTTCACCATGTCGAAGAAGCGGAACAGCAAGAACGCCCATAACTGGCCGACGAACGTTTCGGGCGCCACGAACATCAGCACGAGCCAGAACGCGACGATCTCGTCCCAGACGACGGGCGAAGGATCGTCCGTGCCCATTCGGCGCGCGGTAAATCCAGTGACATAAATGCCGGCGACGAAGCCGACGACGATCAGCACCGCCCATTGAACGACAGTGAGGCGGCCATCGAGCGCGGCGAACGCCGCCCAGGCGAACAGCGTTCCCATGGTGCCCGGCATGACCGGGGAAAGCCCGCTGCCGAAGCCGAGCGAAAACCAATGGAACGGGTGCGAGAGCATGAAGCGCGCGCTGGCGCGGCGCTTGGGGCGAGGTGAGTGAGGCGGGGCGGGAGGCGGGCCGCCCGCGAGCGTCGGATCAGTTTGCATCGAAATGGTCGAAGCCGTGCAGCGTCAAGGAAAGGGGCGCATGCGAGGCATCGTGCCACGCTATCGCCGGCTCGTCGGTCGCATGACGCAGGGCGCATATTGTACCGATCCGCGTGACGGCGACATTGACGCGGGCGCCGGCATCCTCGATCGCTTCACGCGCGAGCGGCGGCGCCGTGAAAATCAGCTCGTAGTCGTCGCCGCCGGCAAGCGTGCACTGGCGCTGAGCGTCGGGCGGCAGCTTGCGCACGGCGTCCGAGCGCGGGACGGCGTCGATGTCGACCGAAGCGCGCACGCGCGAGCGTTCGAGGATGTGGAGCAAGTCGCCTGCCAAGCCGTCGGAGACATCGAGCGCGCAATGGGCGAGGCCGCGCAGCGCGAGGCCAAGGGCGATGCGCGGCTCCGGCTGCTCGAGGGCGCTGCGCAACGCGGCGTGCTCGCGTGCATCGAACAGATCGTGCGGCCATTCGCCGCGCATGGCGCCGAGCGCCGCGCGCGCGTCGCCAAGCGTGCCGGACACCCAAATGTCGTCCCCCTCGCGCGCGCCGTCTCGCCGCAGCGCGGCTTGCGCCGGCACGTCGCCGAAAATGGTGACGCACAGGTTCAGCGGCCCGCCCGTCGTATCGCCGCCGATCAGCTCGCAATCGAAGCGGTCGGCCAGCGCGAACAGCCCCTCGGCGAACGCTTCGAGCCACGCCTCGCGCGGCGTCTCGAGCGCGAGCGACAGCGTGAAAGCGCGTGGCTTCGCACCCATCGCGGCGAGGTCCGACAGGTTCACCGCCAGCGTTTTGTGACCGAGCGCGCGTGGGTCGACGCTTGGCAGGAAATGCCGGCCTTCAACCAGCATATCCGTCGAAACGGCCAGCAATTGACCGGGTTCCGGGGCGATCAGCGCGCAATCGTCGCCGATGCCGAGCGTGGCCCTGCGCGGGCCTCGGCGCGCACGCTGGGCGAAGATCCGTTCGATCAGCGCGAACTCGGAAAGAGACATAAAAGGTGCATCCAACGTGAGCGTTTGCGACAGCATCTTCCGATTCGGCTCACTCAGCCGGAGGGACAGGGGCGGCCGGGGCGGGGGGCGAATGGCGCTACAATGCGTCGAGCACCCATTCTAATCCGCGTAACACGTCATAGCCTGGACTCACACCAACCTCATGTCTACCAATCCCGCTGCCGCCAAGGCGAAGCTGCGCGAAGCCGCGCTCGATTATCACGAATTTCCGTCGCCGGGCAAGATCGCCATCGCGCCGACGAAGCAGATGATCAACCAGCGCGATCTCGCGCTCGCCTATTCGCCCGGTGTCGCCTACGCCTGCGAGGAAATCGTCGAGAACCCGCTCAACGCGGCCCGTTTCACCGCGCGCAGCAATTTGGTGGGCGTCGTCACGAACGGCACGGCGGTGCTCGGTCTCGGTAACATCGGGCCGCTCGCGTCCAAGCCGGTGATGGAAGGCAAGGCCGTGCTGTTCAAGAAGTTCGCCGGCATCGACGTCTTCGACATCGAGTTGAACGAATCGGATCCGCATAAGCTCGTCGACGTCATCGCTGCGCTCGAACCCACGTTCGGTGGGATCAACCTCGAAGACATCAAGGCGCCGGATTGCTTCATCGTCGAGCGCGAGTGCCGCAAGCGCATGAAGATCCCCGTGTTCCACGACGATCAGCACGGCACCGCCATCGTTGTCGCCGCCGCTGTGACGAACGGCTTGAAGGTGGTCGGCAAGGATATCGCGAAGGTCTAGCTCGTCGCTTCGGGCGCAGGTGCGGCCGCGCTCGCGTGTCTGGACTTGCTCGTCGATCTGGGCCTGCCGATCGAGAACATTCTCGTGACGGATTTGGCCGGCGTCGTCTACAAGGGCCGCACCGAGTTGATGGATCCGGATAAGGAGCGCTTCGCACGCGAAACGTCGGCGCGCACCTTGGCCGACGTGATGGAAGGCGCGGACATTTTCCTCGGCTTGTCGGCGGGTGGCGTGCTCAAGCCCGAGATGGTCAAGACCATGGCGGCCAAGCCGCTCATTCTGGCGCTCGCCAATCC
>JBQCDS010000202.1:0-9651 GCA_051961035.1 Trinickia sp.
CCCCCATCCATGCCGAGCTTGCCAGGGAAGCCGCAGAGCTTGGCCAGCGCGTCGAGCGGCGCATTGGCTCGCGCTTGATACATGGCCAGCACATCCATCAAATCCGTATGGCGCGAGTGATAGCGGCTGATGTAGTTATTCCATTTGAAGTCGCGATCGTCCTCGCCCAAGTCCCAATAGCGCGACGCCGGGATACCGTGCACGAGTGCACGGTAATGCAAAACCGGCAAATCGAAGCCGCCGCCGTTCCACGAAACGAGTTGCGGCGTGTACTTTTCGATGACGCGGTAGAACGACTGGATAAGCGCCGCTTCGCCATCCGCCACGGTACCGAGCGAACGCACGCGCAATCCCGCGCGATCGCGAAATAAGCATGAGATCGCGGCAATACGCTGAAGGTGATGCGGCAGAAAATCGCTGCCGGTTTTTTCACGGCGCGCGGCAAATGCGTGATCCGCTACGTCGGCGTCGCTCATCGAATCGGGCAAATCGTCGAGACGGCGAATACCGACGACATCGGGAATCGTCTCGATGTCGAAAACGAGAATCGGAATCATTCTGGAGTGCTAGAGAACCGCGTCCTTTCGTACGCCGTTGGACGCGAAAAAACGCTTCAAGCGCACGAGCGCTTCTTGTTGAATTTGCCGCACGCGCTCACGGGTGAGGCCCATTTCGTCGGCCAGTTCCTCGAGCGTCGCCGGCTCGATGTGATTGAGCCCGAAGCGCCGCTCGATGACGTGGCGATGCTTGTCCGACAGCCTCGACAGCCACGCGCGCGTGAGCGTCTCCAACTCTCGATGCTGCACTTCGGCGTCGGGAGATTGGCTTTGATCGTCGGACAGCAGATCGAGCAGGCTGCTGGCGGGATCGAGGTCGAGCGGCGCGTCGAGCGACGCCGTATGCTCATTGAGCGCGAGAATATCGGTGACCTCGTCGGTCGTCTTGCCCGTCAGGTAGGCGATGTCGTCGATGCTGGCATCGCGCCGCTCCGCGGCATCGCCCGAATTCATCGAATTCTTTTCCAAATGCCGCTTTGCGCGCAGCACCTGATTGAGTTCGCGAATCACGTGCACCGGCAAACGGACGGTACGCGCCTGATTCATGATTGCGCGCTCGATGCTCTGGCGTATCCACCAAGTCGCGTACGTCGAAAAACGAAAGCCGCGCGTCGGGTCGAACTTTTCGATCGCGTGCATCAAGCCGAGATTGCCTTCTTCGATCAGATCCAGCAGCGGCACGCCACGGTTCAGGTAGCCCTTCGCAATGCTCACCACGAGCCGCAGATTGCGCTCGATCATCACTTGCCGCGCGGCGAACTCGCCCGCCTTGGCGAGCCTCGAATAGCGCTGCTCTTCCTCGACCGTCAAAAGCGGCTTCACGCTGATGCGATTCAGGTAATGCTGAATCGTGTCGGCCGTCAACTCGGCTTGCAGCAACGCCCGGAAATCGTCCGGGTCGGGGCCGGGCTCTGCCGCCCCCTCGCGTTCCTCGCCGCCCTCCTCGGCTTGATCCGTTGCGCCTTCCCGCTCGAAATCGGCTTCGGACTCCGCAGGGTCGTCCTCGGGCTCGTTCGTCGAAGCGCCCGTGTCGTGCACCACCTCGTGCGCGACGCGGCTGAGCGTGTCCGTTTCGGCTTGCTGCTTGCGGCGCTTCGATGTCGGCATGGTCGTATCGCTTATTGCGGCGGCAAGTATTTCATCGGATCGACAGGTTTGCCCTGTCGGCGGATCTCAAAGTGCAACATCACGCGGGGAGCATCGGTGTTGCCCATCCGGGCTATCTCCTGGCCCTTCGTCACCGCATCCCCCTCTTTTACCATCAAAGTGCTGTTGTGTGCATAGGCAGTGAGGTAGGTCGCGTTGTGTTTGATGATAATGAGATTGCCGTAGCCGCGCAGCCCATTTCCTGCGTAGACGACTCGCCCCCCCGCCGCCGCTTTCACCGGTTCCCCGGCCGTGCCGCCGATGTTCAGCCCTTTGTTGCTGTTGTCGTCGAACGCATTGAGGATCGGCCCGCGCACAGGCCACGCAAAGGCGACGTTGCCCTCGGCGAGCGGCGAGCTGGCCTGCGCGCTCACTGCCGGCTGTGGCGGAATCGTCGTCGCCGTCGCACCCGAGCCGCTGCCGTAAGCCGGCGCGGCGGCCGCATTCGCGCTCGATGCGCCGGGCGCGCCCGCGGGCGTCGAGGCGCCTAGCGGCGTGCCTTGCACGGTGCCGCCGGCGATCACGGGCGCAGTCGCCACGCCTGGCGTGATTGCCGCCGTGTTCGCACCCGGGGGGGCGACGCGCAGCAGCTGATCGACCTCGATCTGATTCGGATTCCCAAGGTTGTTCCACGCGGCGATATCGCGGTAGTTCTGACAGTTTTCGAGCGCGATGCGATACAACGTATCGCCCGGCTTCACGCGGTAGTACCCAGGCGGCGGCGGGCCGAGCGGCACGGCCGGCTGCGATGCGCCTTGCGCGATCGCCGCATTTGTCGAGAGCGAACTCGACCGATCGACGACGGGAGCTTGATCGAGCCGCGTGGCGCACGCGCCCAGCGTCGTCAGGGCAAGCACACAGACGACGCGCTGAACGGCGGTCAGCCGAGTCTGTTCCTTGTTCGTTTGCATCGCGCGCAGCATAAACATCGGTGTCAAATCACTCCGGATTTTAAAGGGACAAAGAAAACGCGATCAAGACGGGACTCCCGCCACTGACTCGGCGCGACGCGCTCGATGAGCGTCAGAACCTGGGCCTGCCCACTTTGTGAACCGACCGGTGCCACAAGCCTGCCGCCGACAGCCAATTGCTCGAGCAGCGCGTGCGGCACGTCGAGCCCCGCCGCCGCGATCACGATCGCGTCGAAAGGTGCGACGGCCGGCAGCCCAACCCGGCCATCCCCATAGTGCAAGCGGATATTCGGCACGCGCAGCGGGCGTAGATTGCGCTTGGCGCGTTCGTAAAGCGGTTTGATCCTCTCGATCGAATAGACATCTTGAGCAATGCGGCTCAGTACGGCCGCCTGATACCCGCATCCCGTCCCGATCTCGAGCACGCGCTCGAGCGTACGGCCCGCGGCAGCGAGTTCGAGCATGCGCGCGACCACCGATGGCTTCGAGATCGTCTGGTGATGACCGATCGGCAGCGCCGCATCCTCGTACGCCTGCGCCGCGAGGCCTGGGTCGACAAACATGTGGCGAGGGACTGCGGCGATTGCGCCAAGAACTCGGGCATCGGCGATACCGTTTGCTCGCAGCCGTTCGACCATCCGCTCACGTACCCGTTCCGAAGTCAGCGCCAGCGCGCTCGTGAGCGGGACGCTCGGCGCGCCCATTTTCTCGGCGGCGTACGGCGCGTGCATGTCGATTCGACGCCCGGCGCTCTCGCGCACCGGCAGCGGTTCGCGCGGGCGCGCACGCTCATCGGAACGCGCGCGCGCATCGGCCACCGTGCGCGGCTTGCGCTCGAGATCGGCCAGCCCGAGCGGAAAGCGCTTGCTGCGTTCGCTCGTCATGAATCGCGGCGCCCCGCGCTTGCCCACTCGCGGGTGGTTGCCATCATCTGGGTGTGAGTGAGATCGAGTTGAAGCGGCGTGATGGACACTCGCCCATTCGCGAGCGCATGAAAATCGGTGCCTTCGCTTGCATCGAGCGCGTCACCCGATGGCCCGATCCAGTAGATGGGCTCGCCGCGCGGGTTCGATTGACGGATGACAGGCTGCGACGGGTGTCGCTTGCCGAGGCGCGTCACCTCCCATTGGCCGAGCGCATCGTACGGCCGGTTCGGGATGTTGACGTTCAGCAACGGGTGCGACGGCAATGGATGCGACAGAAAGTGGCGAACGATATCGGCCGCGACGCGCGCCGCATCGTCCAGGTGCGCCCAGTCTTTTTCGACCAGCGAAAATGCAATCGACGGTATACCGAACATGACGCCTTCGGTCGCGGCCGCGACGGTGCCGGAATACAGGGTGTCCTCGCCGACGTTTTGGCCGTTGTTGATGCCCGAGACGACCAGATCGGGCTTGTTGTCGAGCATGCCTGTCAACGCGATGTGGACTGAGTCGGTTGGCGTGCCGTTGACGTAGTAAAAACCGTTACCCGACCGCCACACCGAAAGCGGACGCGATAGCGTCAGCGAATTGGATGCGCCGCTGCAGTTTTGCTCGGGCGCCATCACCGTCACCTCGCCAAGCGGCTTGAGTGCGTGATAGAGCGCCGCGACACCGGGCGCGAGGTAACCATCGTCGTTGCTCAGTAGGATTCGCATCTGACGATTGTAACCGAGGACCGGCGGCGCCTGAACGCTTCCATGGCCGCGCGGCAATCGAATCGGTCCTACGGCGGGCTCACGGCTCCTCGCAAAAAGGCACGGTCGTGCCGCTTGTGCGTCGATGCGGGCAGAGTCAGCGTCGGGACGCCCCTGCCCCTGCCCCTACCCGCGCTCAGACGATCTTGCGTTCACGCAAGTCGGTAATGGCCGCTCGATCGTAGCCAAGGCCTGTCAGCACTTCGTCGGTATGTTCGCCGAGCGCCGGCCCGAGCCAGCGGGTGCCGCCCGGCGTATCGGAGAATTTGGGCGTCACGTTCGGCAGCGCGATGTCGAGCCCGTCTTGCCACTGGAAATGCTCGATCATCTTGCGGGCCGCGAATTGCGGATCGGTGAACATGTCGGCAGCGCTGTAGATGCGGCCGACCGGCACGTCAGCCGCATTGAGGACGTCGAGCGCTTCGTCGATCGTGCGATCGGCCAGCCAATCGGCAATCGCCTCATCGATCTCACGCGTGCGCGGCACGCGGCCGTCGTTGTGCGCGAGCGCCGGATCGTCGGCAAGATCGGCGCGCTCGATGGCCATCATCAGCCGCTTGAAAATCGGATCGCTGTTGCCGCCTATGACGATACTGCCGTCTTTGCATCCGTAAGTATTCGACGGCACGATGCCGGGCAGCGACGCACCCGTGCGCTCGCGCACGGCGCCATAAACGCCGTACTCGGGCACGATGCTCTCCATCATGTTGAAGACGGCCTCGTACAGGGCGACGTCGACAACCTGCCCTTTTCCGCCGTTCGCTTGCCGATGGTGCAGCGCCATCAGTGCACCGATCACCGCATGCAGCGCGGCGATAGAATCGCCGATCGAAATACCGATTCGCGGCGGCGGCAATTCGGGATAGCCCGTGATATGGCGCAGGCCGCCCATCGCCTCGGCGATCGAACCGAACCCGGGCCGATCGCGGTACGGCCCCGTCTGACCATAGCCTGAAAGGCGAACCATGACGAGGCCGGGATTTTCGGCACTCAACACGTCGTAGCCGAGACCGAGCTTTTCGAGCAAGCCCGGCCGAAAGTTTTCGACGACGATGTCGGCTTCGCGCGCAAGCTGCTTCAAGATTTGCTTGCCCTCGGGCGCTTTCAGATTCAGTGTGACCGATTTCTTATTGCGCGCCTGCACCGCCCACCAGAGCGATGTGCCTCCGACTTCCGGATACAGCATGCGCCACTTGCGCAGTGGGTCGCCGCCGTTCGGATCTTCGATTTTGATGACGTCGGCGCCGAATTCGCCCAGCAACCGCGAGGCGAAGGGCCCGGCAATGAGCGTGCCGAGTTCGAGTACCTTGACGCCCTTGAGCGGGCCGGCCGATGCGCTCATCAGTATCGTCTCCTGTTCTGTTTCGAAAGCAGGTTCAGCGCCTGCAAGCGATGCCGCTCGATCGCCTAAAGCGAGCGGCGGTCGAGCACCGCGCGCGCGATGGTGCCGGCGTCGACGTATTCGAGTTCTCCGCCCACCGGCACGCCGCGCGCAAGACGCGTCACGGACAGATCGCGGGCCTTGAGCGTCTGGGCGAGGTAGTGGGCCGTCGCCTCGCCCTCGTTCGTGAAATTGGTCGCGAGCACGACTTCCTTGACTATCCCGTCCGACGCACGCTTGACCAACCGGTCGAAATGGATTTCCTTCGGACCGATACCGTCAAGCGGGCTCAAACGTCCCATCAGGACGAAGTAAAGCCCCTTGTAGGTCATCGTCTGCTCGAGCATGATCTGATCCGCCGGCGTTTCGACGACGCAAAGCAGCGTCGGGTCGCGCGACTCGTCGCTGCACACGTCGCACACGCGTGCTTCCGTGAACGTGTTGCACTTCTCGCAATGACGCAGATGTTCGGTCGCGAACAGCAAGGAACGCCCGAGTTTCTCGGCCCCCTCCCGATCGTGTTGCATCAGATGATAGGCCATGCGCTGCGCGGATTTTGGGCCGACGCCCGGCAGCGCGCGCAGCGCCTCGACGAGCGCAACCAGTGCGGAAGGCTGTTTCATGTCGCTTTATACGCCCAACGAAATCAGAAGTGGCGCATCGTCAGAACGGCAGCTTGAACCCGGGCGGCAGCGGCAGCCCCGACGTCATGCCGCTCATCTTTTCCTGCGCCGTCGCTTCGGCCTTACGCACGGCGTCGTTGAACGCTGCGGCGACGAGGTCTTCAAGCATGTCTTTATCGTCGGCGAGCAGGCTCGGATCAATCGACACGCGGCGCACGTCGTTTTTGCAGGTCATCGTCACCTTCACGAGCCCGGCGCCGGACTGGCCCTCGACCTCGATCAGCGCGAGCTGCTCCTGCATCTTCTTCATGTTTTCCTGCATTTGCTGGGCTTGCTTCATGAGCCCGGCGAGTTGGCCTTTCATCATGGATGTGCTCCTTGGATCGTTTGGATCGTTGCGCGCGGCGGTCGTCTCGAGCGCGACGCCGCGAATGGGTTATCGGAAAGATCGATTTTGGTTCGTCGCGGCACGAGGCCGCTGATCGGTCGCACTCAGCGCGCGCCGGCTGCGGCCTCGGCATCGGGCGATACCGGCTTCACCGAGCCCGGCACGATGCTCGCACCGAACTCGCGAATCAACGACTGCACGAATGGATCGGCGCTCATCTCGCGCTCGGCCTCGCGTTGACGCTCGGCACGCGCGGCCGCATCGAGTACAGCTGCCGTGCGGCGAGCCGGCCCCACGGCGACACGTACGTCGACGCTCTTGCCGAGTTTTTCAGCAAGCGCCGCTTTCAACTTCGCCACTTGCGCCGCGTCCGCGTACTGCGGTACCGGCACGCTCAGCACCAGCGTTTCGCCTTCGAGTTCGGTCAACTCGCTGTTGAACGCCAACTGGTGGGCGACGCCTGTCAGGCCGAGGCCCATCGCGAGCGCCGGCCAATCGCCATGAAAACCGATGCCATCGAGCGCAATGGGCGCGGGCAGTTGGCTGAGGTCGATGGCCGGCGTCGACGGCACGGCCGGCGCATCCGAACGGGCATCGAAGCGCATGTCGTCAGCGCCCGCGCCGAACATCGGGACGAACGAGTCGTCGGGCGGACCGGCGAAGTAATCGTCTTCCGAGGACGGCGGCGGATAATCGTCGGCCGGCGCTGCCATATCGTCCCACGGCGCCGGGGCGGACGCCCGCTCGGGCGCGGGCGGGCGTTCAGCGCGGGCGCCCGAAGCATCGCTTACCCGGGGACGCGGCGTCGGCACGACGACAGCGGCGCGCGGCGCGGCGGGTTTGACAGGGGCCGCCGCTCCAACGGGCTTGGCTGCCGCGCGATTGCGATCGGTCGATACACGCAGGCCCGCGTTGCGCAAGACATCGAGCGCCGCGCTTGCGCCGCCCGTGCGCGGTCGAGCTTCGGTTTCCGGCTCTACCGCCGGGGCCGGTGGCCGCGCGAAAGCGAGTGGCTGGCCGGGCGGTGTGCTGCGCTCGGCGTCAGGCGAAGCCGAAGTCGAGCGAGCCGTTGCATCGGCGGCCGGCGTGCGCCCCGCCGGTGCGACGGATTGTTCGCCGGGTGGTTCGGATGCGGGATCCGGTTTAGCCACGAGCGGTTTAGCCACGAGCGATTCAACCACGGGCACGTGTGGCGGATTGGGCTCGCCGCCGTCCTCGTCGGTCGCCTGCGCGTCATTCGGCACGGACGCAGGCGTCGGGGAACTCGCACCCACCGCTGGGCGCGCCGCCGAGGCACCGCCCGAACCGCCCGCCGCGAGCTGCGCGACCTGCGCCGGCAGCGCGGGCGATTCGGCGCGAGGCAGCGGCACCGGCACGTCGCGCGCGTTTTGCGAAGGCGCTCGAGCCGCAGGCGAAGCCATCGCATGCGCGCCGCCCCTCGTTGCCTGTGCGGTCAAGGCGGCACCGCGCGAGCCCGACGCGCCAGCCGGGGCGCCACCGGCAGCCGCGCGTTGCGGCGCAGGCCCAGACGGACCCGAACCGGGTGGCGGCGCAGGCTCGAACGCGAGCATGCGCAGCAGCGTCATCGTGAATCCGGCGTACTCGTCCGGTGCGAGACCGAGTTCGGCGCGTCCGAGCGTGGCAATTTGATAGAACAATTGAACCTGCTCGGGCTCGAGCGCTTCGGCAAAACGACGTAGATCGCTCGCCTCCGGCCATTCGTCAAGCACCGACGCGGGCGCGAACTGCGCCCAGGCAACGCGATGAAGCAGGCTCGCCAGATCTTGCAGCGCCGTGGAGAACGACAAACTGCGGGAAGCCATTTCATCCGCGATCGACAAGACGAGCTGGCCGTCGCCGACGACGATCGCATCGAGCAACCGAACGAGATAGCTTTGATCGAGCGCACCGAGCATGCCGCGCACGGCCTCTTCGGTCACCTGATTGGCGGAATAGGCGATCGCCTGATCGGTCAGCGAGAGCGCATCGCGCATACTGCCTTCCGCCGCGCGGGCAAGCAGACGTAGCGCCTGAGGCTCGAACACGATCCGCTCGGCCGCGAGGATTCTTTCGAGATGACCGACGATGTGACCGGCCGGCATCTGCTTCAGATTGAATTGCAGACAGCGCGAAAGCACCGTGACGGGAATCTTTTGCGGATCGGTCGTCGCGAGAATGAACTTGACGTGCGGCGGCGGCTCCTCCAGCGTCTTCAACATCGCGTTGAAGGCGTGGTTCGTCAGCATGTGCACTTCGTCGATCATATAGACCTTGAAGCGTGCATCGACGGGGGCGTACACGGCGCGCTCGAGCAGCGCGGCCATTTCGTCGACGCCCCGGTTGCTCGCCGCGTCCATCTCGACGTAATCGACGAACCGCCCCTCGTCGATTTCACGGCACGCGCGGCAAACGCCGCACGGCGTGGCCGTGATGCCTGTCTCGCAATTGAGTGCTTTAGCGAAGATGCGCGACAGTGTCGTCTTGCCGACGCCACGTGTTCCAGTAAACAAATAGGCGTGGTGCAGACGCGCGCCGTCCAGCGCGTGCGTGAGCGCGCGCACGACGTGTTCTTGTCCGACGAGCGAAGCGAAATCCCTCGGTCGCCACTTGCGTGCGAGAACTTGGTAGGTCATCGCGAAATTGTATCAGCAACACCGCGGCGCCAATGCAACTGCGCGCTGAATGGCAGAGCGGCGACGCGGCATGCGAGGAGCGAATCGAAAGCCTAGCGGCATGCGGAAACGCGATAAAAAGCGAACGGGAAATACGGAGAACGCTGCCGAATAGCGGCTGGAGAAGCGACTGAAGTACTGGCAGGAAGATAGGCGAGCGCGAGGCAAGCAAAAGCGGAAGGTGACGAGCCTGACCCTCGGCACTGGTGGAAAACGGCTGTGGCTGCTTCGTTCCCGACCTGACCAGGTTGACCGCCCCTCCATGCGAGGAGGCCAGTCACGGCGCATTCTATCA
>JBQCDS010000203.1:0-5403 GCA_051961035.1 Trinickia sp.
CCAGGTGGAACATATGGGTTGGGTGCAGCCGCTCACGCTACCGAACGGGGCGCTCACGCGGACTTTCGCCTCGCCAATTCGTCGCGCTGGACGAGGCCTGCCGATCCGCAGGGCGCCCCCGGCGCTGGGGGAGCACACCAAGGAAATCATCTGCGAGTTGACGGCCTCACTTGCAAGGGAAACTCAATGAACGAGCTGGTCCTGATTGACAAGACAGACGCGTGTTGGACTCTCAGACTCAATCGTCCAGACAAGATGAACGCGCTCGATTCGGAACTGGTCGAGACACTCATCGAGCAAATCGGCAAAGCACATGACGACGGCGCACGCTTGCTGATGTTCTCGGGCAACGGCAAAAATTTCAGTGCGGGATTCGATCAGAATGAACTTGAACGAGAGTCTGACGCCAGCCTCCTCATGCGGCTGGTGCGAATCGAGACGCTGCTGCAAATGATCGCTTCGTCGCCCTGTCTGACTGTTGCGGTGGCACACGGGCGCAACTTCGGTGCAGGCGTCGACCTATTCGTTGCTTGCCGTCGACGCTTTTGCACCAAGGATGCCACGTTTCAGATGCCGGGCTTGCGGTTTGGTCTCGTGCTGGGCACCCGTCGGTTCGGGGCCGCGGTCGGTGAAGCGCAGGCGCGTGAAATTTTGGAGGAGACGCGCACCATCACGGCAGAGGAGGCAATGCGTATTGGCCTCGTATCAAAGGCCGTCGATGCTGCGATGAATGCGGAACTGACAGCCGAGACCCGCCGCGTCGCTGGGCTGCTCGATCGCGAGACACGCCGACATCTCCACCAGGTGCTGAGCACCGACGATAACGACCGGGACCTCGCCGATCTCGTGCGATCGGCTTCGCGCCCAGGACTCAAGGAGCGAATGCTCGCATACAGACGCGAGCGGCGTCCGCATTCCGGGCGAACTCACATTTCTTCGCCGCTTGGGGTGGCCGCTTCGTCATGACCGACTGAGTCCAGCACACGCAGTAGGGCGTCGATACTGACGGGCTTCACGAAATGGTGATCGAATCCTGCCGATTGTGCTTTAAGCCGATCTTCCGTCTGCCCATAACCCGTGATCGCAACAAGCGCGGGAATTTTTTGCCCTTTGCCGCGCAGGCGTCTTGCGAGTTCATAGCCGTCCATCTCGGGCAAGCCGATATCCAGCAACGCGACATCGGGGCCGAAAGCCGCGGCGCGGGCCAAGGCCTCGTGCGGCTCATAAGACACGCACGTTCGATGTCCCTCGGCCTGGCAGATCTCGCTGAGCGAGTCGGCTGCATCGCGGTTGTCGTCCACGATCAGGATCCTGAGGAGGCGTTGCGGTGCATTCGGCCGATTTGCCTCGACCGGCGTTTCGCCGCGAGGCGCGAGCTGCTCGGGCGGGTAAAAACGCGGAAAAGTCAACGTCACGGCTGTGCCTTGTCCTGGCCCCGCGCTGTCGATGTGGACGGTGCCTCGATGCATTTCGACCAGTTTGCGCACGAGCGATAGTCCTATGCCAAGGCCGCCCTCGGCACGATCAAGGGTTCTTTCGCCTTGAGAAAACAACTCGAAAATATGAGGCAATAGGTCGGGCGCGATACCGGCGCCGGTGTCTTCGATCTCGACGGCGACGTCTTCAGGGTATCCAATGACCCGAATGGCGATGCTCCCTGCAGGCGGTGTGTATTTGCAAGCGTTATTGAGTATGTTGACGAGGATTTGCGCCATCCGCGTCGCGTCGGCGCATACCCAAACCGTCTCTCTGGGAATGTCGATCGTCAGCGTCTGTTGTCGCTCGTTCACTTTCGCAGCGACGGCTTCCGCGGCACCATAAACGACTGTTCCCATCAGAAGCGGTTCCCGCTTGAGCGCGATGCGCCCCTGCGTGATCCGCGATACCTCGAGCAAGTCATCGACGAGTCTTGTCAGATGCGATATCTGCCGGTCCATGAGAGCGATCAGACCGTCCGGATAGTTGTTGCCCGTGCGGCGCTGCTGTAGCGCGACAGCGGTACGAAGGGGAGCAAGCGGGTTTCGTAGTTCATGTGCGAGCATTGCAAGGAACTCGTCCTTGCGCTTATCCGCATCACGTAACGTTATTTCGAGCCGCTTGCGTTCGCTGATATCTGACAGGCTGGCGACGACAAACGCACCGCTGTAGTTCACGTCCGCTTCGTGCAACGCTGCACTTCCTGTCATCCAGTGCTCGCCGTCTGCCAACGTGACTCTGGCTTCAAAATGCATCGAGTCATCGATGTGCTCGATAAGTCGACGAATGCCGGCTTCTATGACTGCACGGTCCTCAGCATGAACGCGTGCCATCGCCACATCGTACGGAATTTCGGTTGTCGATGGCGGCGCTTTACCCAGGTGGTTGGTCGAACTCGGCGTTTCCACGGAAAACACATACCGCTGAAGATCGAGCGTGACGATGATGATGCTGGCGGCTTGCATGGCAACGGCAAGCCGAACGCTGCGCGTCTCGCTGACGGCGCTTGTTTGCCGCTGCTCCGTGATGTCGACGGTCGTCCCGAACCACTCCTCGAATGCGCCATTGTCGTCAAATAGCGGCACCGCTTTGACATGCATGAACCGATAGTCACCATCGTGCCGACGCATCCGAAAGCTCGCTTCGCGCGGCGCGCGGGCCCGCAATGCCTGATCCCAAGATTCGCTGATCATTTGGCGATCTGCGGGGTGCACCACATCGAGCCAACCGTGGCCCGCTAGCTGCTGGTAGGGTACACCGGTGAAAGAAACCCATTCCTCATCGAGCGGATCGAGCTTTCCTCGCGCGTCGGCGGACCAGACAAGGGCACCCGCAGCGCGAGCCAACTCGCGGTAGCGCCGCTCGCTCTTGCGAAGCTTGGCCGTGATGCAGCGGGCTGACGAAACGTCGAACGCCACGCCAACCATGGACGATGGCCCTGTCGCGTGCGCCCGCATGCGCAACCACCGCGTGACGTTCGGAATTGCACAAACCGGGAATTCGATGTCGAGACGATCGCCGTGCGCGATCGCCGCGGAGACCTCCTTTGAAAAACGCTCTTTTTCGTCCGATGTAACTTTGTTCCAAATCGCTTCGAGCGGCACCGTCTGCTGCGTTTGATCGAGGCCGTATAGCTGGCAAGCGATGCTGGAAAGCCGAGCCTGCCTCGTTTCCAAATCCCACTCCCATTCCCCGATATCCGCGGCTGTGAGCGCGGATAGCAGGCGGGTTGCACATGCTTGGTGCAACTCGCAGGCACGTTTGCACCGATCGACGTCGACAGCGACGACTGAAACGCAACTTGAACATGCGCGGGCGTCGTCATCCATCGCTAGCTGTAGATGCAGAGCGTGCCATCTGGCTTGCCCGTCGTGCCGCATCAATCGCGCGTCGATGTCGATGTTCGGCGTTGCGGGTTCCAGTTTGCGCAAGGCACAGTCGACGCGTGCGACGTCCTCGGGGGCGACAAACTGATGCGATGGAACGGCGGCGCTTCCTTCCGGCAGCCCGAAGTAACGTTGCGTCCAAGCGTTCGCATTGGAAATGACTGCTTCTCGTGTGAGCGTAAAAACCAGCAACGGAAGCGACTCGATGACCGGAGGCGGCAGCATGATGGATCCTTTCGCGCGATCGGCGGCGGGTGGAACAGGGGGAAGCGCCGCTGCGCTTTGGCTTGAAACGGTATGACGTTTACAGAGCAAATCGCGGTCCCCGCGGCTGGGTGGGCGTTCGTGAATGGCGCCTTTCGGATTTCATCCGTGCTCAGGGTTTATCCCGGCTGGAACCGCTTTTGTGGTCGTCGTAAGTTACATACCAACCAGTTGGTATCTGAAACAGGAGCGTGGAGAACAGTGATGCCACTCGTAGCCAAGCGTCGCACGCAGGCAGATAGGACCGCCCTCGCGCGCGCTGTCCTCGTGCAGTCCGCCATCGCGCTTCTTAGTGAGCAGGGCTTTGCCAGGGCGACCACCGCAGCCATCGCTCAGCATGCAGGCGTGACGACGGGCGCCTTGCACCATCATTTTCCGACCAAGGAAAGCCTGCTTTTCGCGGTGCTTGACGAGCTTGCCGACGAGGCCCTCGCACTCTTGGGCGCGCTTAGCGATGCGGGCTTGCACGGCGATGCTCCGGCTCGCGCGATCGTCACCTCGCTATGGTCGTTCTATGGCAACCGGCGCTATTGGGCGGTTTGGGAGATCAATCTCGGCCTGCGCCCGGACCGCGAAATGCACGCGGCGCTGAAAGCGCATCGCACCCGCACGCGTGAGCAGATGTACGACGTGATGAATAGCAATGCCGCGCTGAGGCCGCATACGAAGCGCGCTTTGACTGTGCTGCTGCCGTTCCTGCTTTCGACGATGCGCGGGATTTTTCTCGACACTTTTTTCGCTGGCCACGAAGCGCAATGGCTCGACTGCCAGCTAGAACGGCTGATTCACGCGCTCGATCAGGAAATGCGCACGTTATCGGACGTCCTACCCGCCGCTTGATGAACAAAACCGACTGATCCCTTTCCAGTATCAGGGAGTGCGAATGAATCACCCTCGTCAGGCGGCAGCGCACGGATCTTCCGCTACCTCGAAAGCACGTTCGAAGAGTCTCGTGATCGATGCGGTGAGCAAGCGCTACGGCAATGCGCTTGCCCTGGATAGGCTGACGCTGAAGGTCGATCCGGGTGAGCTTGTGTCGCTTCTCGGCCCTTCGGGTTGCGGAAAGACCACGACGCTGCGCCTGATCGCCGGCTTTGATTTCCCTGATACGGGAACCGTTCAGATCGATGGCGTGGACGTCTCGGCCCTACCACCGAACAAGCGCGGCCTTGGCATGGTGTTTCAGAACTACAGCCTATTTCCGCACATGACTGTCGCCGAGAACATCGGCTTCGGGTTGCGCATGGCCGGTGCAAAAAAGGCGGAGATCGCGGCGGCGACAAAACGCATGCTCGACCTCATTCGCCTGCCGGAGTATGGCGACCGTCGCATCTCTCAGCTATCAGGCGGTCAGCAGCAGCGCGTCGCGCTGGCGCGCGCGATCGTGAATGACCCCTCCGTGCTGCTGCTAGACGAGCCACTCGGCGCGCTCGACAAGAACTTGCGGGAAGGCATGCAGTTCGAGATTCGCCGCTTGCAACAGAACCTCGGTATCACGAGCGTGATGGTCACTCACGACCAGGAAGAGGCGATGACGATGAGCGATCGCGTCGTCGTGATGAACCATGGTCGCATCCTTCAAACTGGGGCGCCGCGAGAGGTCTATGACCGTCCGCGCAATCGCTTCGTTGCGGAATTCCTCGGTACGGCCAATATCGTCTCCTGCCGCATGAGTGCGCGCAGCGCCCAGGCGGTAACCGTGACGACCCTGCCCCTGGGCGGTCAACCTGGCATCGAAGTGACACTGGCGTTGCCGCAATCCATGCAACCCGCCTTG
>JBQCDS010000204.1:0-6666 GCA_051961035.1 Trinickia sp.
CTGACGCACCCCCTGCGCTACAGCCATTAACGCGATCGCTACCGATCAACATCGCAGGCCGTCGTCGGTTGAACCGGTTCACTCTTCGTCGCTCGCGCCGCCCGGCGCCGACAGCATGCAGGCCGTCACCGTCGTATCCAACGGCGAGCCACCGAGCGCGACGGCGAGGCGAGACAAGGCTTCCTCGCTGTAGCCATCGACATCGATCGTCATGCATTCGTTACCGGTCGCCGGATCGACCCTCACCGTCCAACCGTACACATGAGCCCGGCTTTGCGTGAGGCTTCGCCACACCGCAACGATCCGCAACCGTCCCGCAGGGGCACGAATGGTGAGCCGCTGAGCGTTCATGGGACTTGGCCTGTATTGCGGCTGCGAGCCGTCGCGCTTGGCATGATGCCACGACTACCGAGCAGTGAGCCGGCCTGGTTAGCCTAGTGCGCGTAGTCGGCCGCAATTCGAAGTGTAGATGATGGGCGACAACCGTCACGGCCATTTAACGGACGATTGGATCGCAATGCGTTCGTGGGGGAGCGGATCGCCCATGCGCAGCGTCGGGCCATGGCAGCGACGGGCCTGCTTTTTGCGCATTGAATTTCTGCGCCTATCGGTTTCGGCGTCGAGGGCCCCGATTTGAATACGCGAGACACCATCGTAGTAGGCGCATCGGCAGGCGGCGTCGATTCGCTGGCCGCCATCGCCGCCGCACTGCCGGAACGCTTGCCGGCCGCCGTTTTTGTCGTGCTGCACGTCGGTACGCATCCGAGCATCTTGCCCGAAATGCTGCGCAACGCCGGGCGTCTGCCGGCGCATCATGCGCGCGACGGCGAGCGCATCGTCAAGGGAAACATCTATGTTGCGCCGCCTAACTTGCACATGCTGGTCGAGGGCGATGTCGTCCGAACGGTTCGCGGTCCTAAAGAAAACTTCGCGCGCCCGGCGATCGACCCGCTTTTTCGCAGCGCGGCCGTGAGCCGCGGCCCGCGCGTCATCGCGGCTGTCTTGACAGGGCACCTCGACGATGGCACGGCCGGCCTTGCGGCCGTTCGCGCATGTGGCGGCCTGGCGATGGTCGAGGACCCCCAGCACGCGCATGCTCCCGACATGCCGCGCAATGCGATGAAGGGCACGCCGCCGGATTATGTGTTGCCGATCGGCACGCTCGCCTCGACGATCGGCGCATTAGCCGGTAGCGCCGTCGCCGAGTGTCCGGTGCCTCCCGCAGGCCTCTCGGTGGAGACCGACGTCATGCTCGATTCGAATTCGATCGAGAAAATGACAAGGATCGGCGATCTTACCGGCATCGCTTGCCCTGAATGCGGCGGCGCGCTGTGGCGGTTGAACGAACCGCCGCCTGCGCGATATCGGTGCCACACCGGTCATGCATTCGGCGCGGAGTCGTTACGGGCGGCGAGCGACCATGTCATCGAAAGCTCTCTGTGGCAAGCCTTGCGGGCCTTGCACGAAAAGAAGGCGCTCAATGATGAACGCGCCGAATACCTTATGAGCGTCGGCGAGGAGAAAAATGCGCAACATTTTGCCGCGCAGGCGCGCGACGCAGAACGAGCCGCATACCAACTCGAACAGCTCCTGTATAAGAAAGACCAATCGCCGTAAAGCGGGCCCCACTTTCGTTGCGATCGGATGCGATAAAGCGCAACGATGGAGTATCGGCGCCCGCCCACGTCGAATTTCCCCTCGTAGGCATTGGCGCGTCAGCAGGCGGAGTCCCAGCACTGCAACAATTTTTCGAGGCGCTGCCGGCCACGACCGGGGCAGCGTATGTCGTCGTTTTGCATTTGCCTCCGGCGCACCCCAGTAGCCTCGACGCTGATTTAGCGAAAATCACGTCGATGCCCGTGACGCAGGTTGCCACGGCCTCGGCGCTCGAACGCAATCACGTGTACATCGTTGCACCGTCGTGCACCGCGAAAATCGACGGCCGCATGCTCGTCGTCATTCCCACGCCCGAGGCGCTAGCCGTCACCGTCGCCATCGACGCCTTCGCTCGCTGGCCCATTGCAAGCGGCGCTTCGGGCCGGCTTCGACGCGCATCTGACCAAGCCCGTGACGCTCGACGCGCTGCTCAACACGATGGCCCGGCTGCGGGCGCGCTGAAACCGGCTCGGTTTGACAGCATGCGCGTTGACGTGGCGCTTTCGGCACGCTACGCTCTCGCCGCCCCCCTCACGCGCCGAACATCATGACGTCGATCCTTTTCCCGCGGCTCGATTATCGAATCGTTACCGAGCGCCTGGTGCTCGAGCCGGTCAGCATCGAGTTCGCTTATCAGTTGCTCGAATACCAAATCGATAACCGCATGCATTTGCAGCCTTGGGAGCCGCTGCGCCGAAGCGACTTTTTCACGCTCGATTCGATGCGCAGCCGGGCTCGCACGATGGCGGCCGGAATCGCCGCCGGCGACGCGCTGCATTGGTTGATGTGTGAAGGGGACACCGTCATCGGCGAATGCAACTTCACGAATATCGTCCGGGGGCCGTTTTTGGCCTGCCATCTGGGCTACTCGATCGATCATCGGCGCGAGGGCAAAGGGCTGATGCACGAAGCGCTGTCGGCTTCGATCGAATACGTTTTCGAGCGCGTCGGGCTGCATCGAATCATGGCCAGCTATCGGCCCGAAAACACGCGCAGCGAGCGGCTGCTCAATGCGCTCGGGTTCGAGCGCGAGGGCTACGCGCGCGCCTACTTGAAAATCAACGGGGCGTGGGCCGACCACGTGCTGACGGCGCTGATCAATCCGGCCGTTTGATCGCGCAAGGCTTTCCGCGAAAAGGGCTTGAATCCCGGGTGCCAAGCGGACTATCCTTTTCCGTTGGTTTTCCGAGGGAACGAGCATGGACCGCATCCAAGCAATGGAAGTCTTCACGCGCGTCGTCGACGCGAATAGCTTCACACGCGCGGCTGAAACGCTCGGCATGCCGCGCGCTTCGGTCACGACGATCATTCAAAACCTCGAAGCGTTTCTTGGCGTGCGCCTCATGCACCGCACGACGCGCCGGCTATCGCTGACGCCCGACGGCGCGGCCTATTACGAGCACTGCCAAAAGATCATCGGCGAAATCGCCGAGGCCGATGCGAGCTTTCAAGCCGGCAATCGCAAGCCCAGCGGCTTGTTGCGCATTCACATGCCCAGTTCGCTGGGGCGGCGCATCGTCATCCCGGCGCTCGCGACGTTTCATCGGCGCTACCCGGACATCACGCTCGATCTCGGGTTGTCGGATCGGCCCGTGGATCCGATCGAGGAGGGCGTCGATTGCATGATTCGCGTCGGGCCGCTCGAGGATTCATCGATGGTGGCGCGCCGCGTTGGCATGCTCAAGCGCATCACCTGCGCGTCGCCGAGCTATTTGGCCAAGCACGGCGAACCGAAGACCATCGAGGAACTCGCGGGGCACCATGCCGTCAGCTTCCGCGCCGCGCACGGCGGCCGTCCCATACCGTGGGTTTTCGTGATCGACGGCGAGCCGGTCGAAGTGAAGATGAACAGCCTCATCACCGTCAACGATGCCGATGCTTACATGACGTGCGCGATCGAGGGGTTCGGCATGGTTCAGCCGACGCTGTTCATGGCGCTGCCGCATCTGCTCGACGGCTCGCTCAAGGAAGTACTGCCGGGATCCAATCCCAAGCCGAAGCCGATTTCGATCGTCTATCCGCATAACCGGCATCTTTCCGCGAAGGTTCGTGCGTTTGCCGAATGGATCGCGGAATTGTTCGATTCGATGCCGGCGCTCGAAGACGTCTCGCGCCCGATTGAGAAAGCAGCGGGAAAACAAGGACGGCAACGGCGGGATGCGGTGACGGCGTAACCGCGCCGTCAACGAAAGGCGCGGGGTTTGCATCGTTCTACGCTCGGGAACGAACGGCTGCCTTTCAGCTCGCAATCGAGCAGTTCGGAAAATGAAAACCACGTCACTTTTCTCGCGCCCTTCAAGCGATAGCGATCGTGCCGACGGGAAGCTGCGCGCATACGCGCGCATGAAACTGATCGCCACCGCGCTGCTGGCGGCAATGGCCGTCCTTTATGCCGTCGCACGAACCTTCGAGCCAACGTACCCGGCACTCGGTTTCGCGCGTGCCCTAGCCGAAGCCGCGATGGTGGGCGGTGTCGCCGATTGGTTTGCCGTCACTGCATTGTTTCGCCACCCGCTGCACATGCCGCTGCCGCACACGGCCATCATTCCGCGCAACAAGGACCGTATCGGCGAGAACCTGGCCAAATTCGTCGAAACGAACTTCCTCGCACCCGAAATCATTGCAAGCAAGCTCGAACGAATCGATTTCTCCATTCAATTCGCGCACTGGCTCGCCGCGCCGGAACGCGGCCGACAGATCGCCCGATGGACGCTCGATTTTCTTCCGAACCTGCTGTCCGCCATCGACGACGAGGACGTTCGGCGCTTCATCCACGAAAACATCGCCCAACGGGTGCGAGATGTGGATACCCCACTCGTTGTCGGCATGATTGCCGACACGCTGCTCGAAGGCGATCGTCATCATGCCGTCGTTACCGAACTGCTCGAACAATTGACGCAGCTCTTCGAGGAACACAAGCCACTCGTTCGGCAACGCGTGCGCGACAGCACGGCCTGGATCTGGAAGAAGCTGTCGATCGACGAAAAAGTCTCCGACAACCTCATCGGCGTTGTCGACGACACGCTGAAAGAATTGAGCGCGAATCCGGACCATCCATGGCGTCGCGGCTTCGATCAAGCGATACGAAACTTCGTAGCCCAACTGAGGACATCGCCCGAATACCTCGCCAAATGGGAAGCCCTCAAGGATCGGTTCATCGAACACCCCGGTTTAAAGGCTTACTTGGCCACTATCTGGCACGACCTCAAAACCAGCATCGAACGGGACGCCGCCGCGCCGCATTCGTATATCGAGGCACGAATCGAATCGGCGATCGCGGGCGCGGCCAAGGGTCTGCGCGACGACGACGCCATGCGCGAACGGCTCAACGCATGGCTGCTGGAAACGATGCTCGCCGTCATCGACGCTCAACGACACGGCATCGCACGGCTCATTTCGGATACGGTGCACCATTGGGATGCCGATACCGTCACGCAAAAGATCGAACTCGAAGTCGGTCGCGATCTCCAGTTCGTCCGTATCAACGGAACGGTCATCGGGGGGATCGTCGGGCTGGCGCTTCACACCCTCGACGTTCTGCTGTTTTGACCGCGCGGCGCGCCGCTCTACGCACGGGCAGTAGAAATCGCTTCAGCCACCGCGCCGGCTGCAAGAAAAATCTACCCACCGACGCAAGCTTCATGCCTAGAATCGGCTCAATTTGTTTCTTTCTGTTATTTTTGAATCACTAAGTAAGCGATTCTTTCTCGAAAAGTCAATCTGGCGAGTTTTTTTCTTGCCCCGTAAAAAACCGACAGCTACGCTAACCGCGCAGTACCCATCTCAAGACTCACTCCGACATTCGCCGGCACGTCCCGCCATGCACCGATAGGGCGTCACGCGCCGTTTACTTCGCCGCGGTACTGATCACTGGTAAGGGCCGCCCCCGCTCGGGCGGTGGCTTCGTGCGTCGTCGGCACGACCCCGAGCGCATCGGCTAGGCGAATAGTGGACATTCGAATCAAACATCGACTATCGATAGGGGTTGATATGTGGCATAGGCTCAGTTCGGGAGTTCTTGTAATAGGCATGGCCCTGGCGCTGGCGGGCTGCGGAGGCGGCGGAAGCGGAGGCGGCACCGATGCCGGAGGTGTTGGATCCGGTAGCAGCGCGGGGGCGGGAAGCACGAGCACAGGCACCACAGGGGGCACCACGCCGACTCAACCGACTCAGCCGGCTGAACCTACACTCGCTGCCGCGACGGCCGTGATCGACGGCACGACGCTCGGCACGGAAAACTGGCAAGCGGGCTCGACCTCGTCAGGCGGAACGGGCCAAGTCGTGAGCGGGATGAACTGCGCGGTTGCCGGCAACACCTACAGCTATACGCATTTGTCTATTTACGAGAACGGACAGCAACTCGCCTTACCGGCCAACATCGGCACCGTGCAGCCGACGCTGGCCGCGCCGACGGGCTGCGTGTACCCACTCAATACCGTCGACGAAACGGGCAAGATCCGCATGGATGAAACGAGCAATGCGATGTATACGCTCGGGCAATTCTTCGCGGTGTGGGGCCAACCGCTGAGTTCGACGAACGTGGCGGGGATCGCGGGCTCGTCCGTCAGCGTCTATGTGAACAATGGCGGCGCGCTGACCAAGTACACGGGCGATCTCGCTAGCCTCGTTCTACCGGCGCAAGGCGAAATCACGATCGTGATCGGTACGCCGCTTACGCAGATTCCCACTTATACGTGGACCGACCCGCCGCCATTCAATCCGAACCCAGTCACGCTTACCTACCTGGGCACGGTTGGCACGACGTCTTACTGGCCGGACGGCAATAGACCGACGGGCGGCACCGGCGCCGATGTGGACGGTATCACCTGTGCGCCCAGCATGGTGGAGACGTATCACGTGCATGCGCACCTGACGGTGATCTACAACGGCCAATGGCTTCAAATGCCGGAGAACGTGGGTATCACGCCATCGTGCTACTACGAAGTGCACATGCATGATCACACGGGCATCATCCATATCGAATCGCCCGTCGTGCGAGATCGGAAGAGC
>JBQCDS010000205.1:0-2234 GCA_051961035.1 Trinickia sp.
TTCGACGCTCTCACGGTACGACCTCGTCTATTACAAGGTCGTCGATTCGCGCGGCGTCGTGGTGGCCGGTTACTCGGACCTTCCCAGCCCGGCAAGCAGTGTCGCGACACGCAATGGGCCGCAATTCGCAAACGACTCTTACCAAGGGCAGCGCGTCCGCACGGCCACCCTCGCCCGCTATCTGCCCGAGGAACACACGCCCGGATGGGCCGTCATCACCGTCGCGCAGACGACGCACGCGCGCCGACAGTTGACGAACGAGATGAGCCTGAAGGTGTGGACGCTGATTTTGCTGATGAGCATGCTCGCGATCGGCGCAAGCGGTCTCGCGATTCGGCGCGGCTTGCGTCCTTTGGCGCAAATCGAGACGATCATCGCCGCGCGCGATCCGTCCGATCTGCGCCCTGTTGTGGCCGATACGCCCAGCGAAATCAACGCGATCATCGGCGCGATCAACGGCCTGATCGGCCGCCTCGCGGAACGCATGACTGCCATGCAACGCTTCATCGCGGACGCGGCTCACCAGATGCGCACGCCCATCGCACGGCTCGATGCACAGATCGAGTTGCTGAGCGGCGAACACGATCCGGCACGGTATGCAGCACGTCTCGACGCACTGCGCACGACATGCTCGGATGTCGGCCGGCTCACAGGACAGTTGTTAGGCCACGCCATGGTGATTCATCGCACTCACGCCGTTCCGTTGCAGCGCGTCGAACTCGTCGGCCTTGCCAAGGAAGTGCTCGGGCGAACGATCCCGCTCGCCGACGAACGCGACGTCCGCGTTGCGTTTAACTCCGATACACCGAATGTTTATATCGACGGTGATTCGATCAGCTTGCAAGAGGCACTGTCGAACGTGCTGCACAACGCGCTGCTGCACGGTCGGGCCGACGATATCGTCGTGTCCATCGCGACATCCGGCACCCGTGTAACCGTGACCGTCACGGACAATGGCCCCGGCATAGCGCGCGAGCAATGGGAAGCCGCACTGCGCCCGTTCGAACGGTTGGGGCAAGAGCACTCCGCCAGCCGCCCCGGCTCGGGGCTGGGCCTTGCGATCGTGCAACAAGTCATGAAAGCCCATGGTGGCCATGTCGGCTTCGCATTCCCCGCGGGCGGCGGCTTCGCCGTGGCGCTGTCGTTTCCCTGCGCTCGGCGCGAATAGATAGATCGCGCCGACGTGCACCGCCCTCAATTCGGGGGCGGAAGACCCAGCCGATCACCGCCGTGCCGTTCGCTGAAATTGGCGTGGGTTTCCGCCTCATCTCGTCGCGTTGGAGTCGATATTGGCCTGCAACGCTGTAGGCACTTTATTATCGTCAGGGCGAACGGGGCATGCGATCGTCACGGCCTGACAGATGCGAGCCGACGTTATGTTGCACCGAAACACCCTGAATTTCTCGGCCGGCCCCGGCGCCTTGCCCGCCCCCGTACTCACTCAGATACAAGAGGCGATCGTCGCCCTGCCTGACACGGGCGTGTCGGTGCTCGGCATGAGCCATCGCTCCGATTGGTTCATCGCCCTGCTCGACGAGGCCGAGCGCAATCTGCGCAACCTGCTCGGCTTGCCCGATCGCTACGCGATCACGTTCCTTCAAGGCGGCGGCAGCCAGATGTTTGCGACCGTACCGATGAACTTCGCGACGCCCGCATTCGCCGCGCCGGAGTATGTGATCTCGGGTTACTGGAGCGCCCGCGCCTCCGCCGAGGCCGGTCGTGTGGCTGGACATCGCATTGTCTGGGATGGGCAGCGCACAAATTTTCGCGAGTTGCCCAAGCTCGAGGAACTCAACGTCGATCCCCGCGCCGCGTATTTGCATTACGTTTCGAACGAGACGATCGAGGGCCTGCAGTTTTCGGCGCCAGGTCCTGACATGCGTGTTCCGCTGATCGCGAACATGTCCTCCGAGTTTCTATCGAAGCCGCTCGACATCGAACGGTTCGCCATGGTGTATGCACTCGCTCAGAAAAACCTCGGCCCGGCCGGTGTGACCGTCGCGTTGATCGATCGCGAACTGCTGGCACGAATTCCAAGCGGCATGCCGCATATTCTCGATTTCCGCACGCAGGTCGCGCATGGATCGAACTACAACACGCCACCCGTATTCGCGATCTATGTGCTGACGCTGATTACGCGCTGGTTGCGCGACGACATCGGCGGCCTTGCGCAGATGCAGCGCATCAATGAAGTGAAAGCGACGCGCTTATATGATGTGCTCGACGAGCTGCGC
>JBQCDS010000206.1:0-4155 GCA_051961035.1 Trinickia sp.
GCTGACGCCTCGCGAATGCGAAGTGCTGTGCTGGACCGGGGAAGGGAAGACGGCATGCGAGATCGGCCAGATCCTGAACATCTCCGAGCGGACCGTCAACTTTCACGTCAACAACGTGCTCTTGAAACTGAACGCAACGAACAAGGTGCAGGCCGTCGTCAAGGCGATCGCAATGGGCCTCATCGGCTCGGTTTGACGCGGCTGGGCCTCACGCGGCCCGGCCGTTCCCGCTGATCTCTACGACATCAGCCGTGAGGAACGTGTAGCCGGAAGCTCGCCGAGATCCGCAAGCGGATGCTGCGCGCGAGGCCAGGGCGAATTCAAGAAATGCGCGATGCGCTCCGGGTGCACATCGGCCAGCGACGCCGGTTGCCAGCGTGGCGCGCGATCCTTGTCGATCAGGTGCGCTCGCACCCCCTCGCGGAAGTCGCCTTCCTCGATCGCGCGAGACACGATGCCAAGTTCCATTCGGTAGGCATCGGCCAACGTCATGCGTCGCCCGCGCAAGATCGCCTCGCGCGTCACATGCAGCATCGTCGGCGAACAGCTGCGCAGTGCATCGAGCGCCGTCTGGCGCCAAGCGTGCTGCTCGGATGGCGAGGCCGCGACGAGCGAATCCGCCATTTCGGAGACGTTAAGACGCGCATCGAAATGCTTTTCGATGGCGGGTAGCATGGCGTCGATGGGCGCATGCGGCGGCGGTGCCCCGGGCGGCACGAACGCTTCCCGTAGGCGCGTACGTACTTGAGCCGGCGGCAGGCTGGCAAGGCGCGCCTCGTATCCTTGCAGCCACTCGCTGTCGACGCAGACGTCGGCGAGCGAGCATCGCACAGCGTCGGCGCCCGACAGCACCGCGCCCGTGAGGCCGATATAAAGCGCGAGCGCGACCGGCATCACGCTCAAAAAGCGCGTCGCGCCGACGTCGGGCACGAAGCCGATCCGCGTCTCGGGCATGGCGATCTTGCTACGCTGCGTGGCGACGCGCAACGAGGCCGCCTGCGCGAGCCCCATGCCGCCGCCCATGGCGATACCGTCGGCAAGCGCGACGATCGGCTTGGGAAACGCATGCAGCGCGAAGTCGAGCCGGTATTCGTCGATGAAGAATGTGCGCCAGCCGTCCTCGCCGTCGATGCGCCCTTCGTTCGCCGCGTGATAGAGCGCCCGTACGTCGCCGCCCGCGCAGAACCCTTTCTCTCCGCTGCCGCGCAGCACCAGGGCGACGATCGAATCGTCCTCGCGGCAACGCTCGATGTGCCGGGCCAGCTCGCGCACCATCGCGTGCGACAGCGCGTTCAGGGCTTGGGGCCGATCGAGCGTCAAGATTGCGACACCGTTCACGACGTGACTGAGCACGCGCCCCTGCGCCTGTTGCGTGGCGCTCGATACGCCGTCGCGTGCGGCTTGCGAGGGTTCGACACGTGCGTTCATTCATTGACTCCTTTCATCGATGGGGTTTGGCCGCTTCGATTGCGCCGCGTGACGTTCGTAGAGCGAGATGATCGCGGAAAAATCCAAGCCGCCTTGGCCGTTTGCGCTCAGCGCCTGATAGAGCTGCTGGGCGAGCGCGCCGAGAAAGATCGGCTGCCGCGCCGCGCGGGCCGCATCCTGAGCGAGGCCCAGATCCTTGAGCATCAAGTCCGCGCCGAACCCGCCCGTGTAGCCACGCGAAGCCGGTGCGGTTTCGACGATGCCGGGGTACGGGTTGTAGGTATCCGAACTCCAGCAACGGCCCGTCGACGTGTTGATGATGCCGGCCAATACCTTCGGATCGATGCCAAGCGCGGCGCCGAGCGACATCGCCTCGGCCACGCCCGTCATCGTGATCCCCAGCAGCAGGTTGTTGCAGATCTTCGCGACTTGGCCCATGCCCGTGCCGCCGCAGCGGACGATATGCTTGCCCATCGCGCCGAGTATCGGCGCGACATCGGCGAACGATGTTTCGCTTGCGCCCACCATGAATGTCAGCGTGCCGGCCGCCGCGCCGCCGGTGCCGCCGGAGACGGGCGCATCGACGAATGCATTGCCGCGCGCGGCCGCAAGCGTGGCAAAGGATTGCGCGCTGGCCGGATCGATCGTGCTTGAATCGACGATCGTCACGCCGCGCGCGATGCCGGCGAATACACATTCTTCGTCGGTCAGTACGCTGCGCACGTGCGCGGCGGCCGGCAGCATCGTGATCACGAGCTCGACATCGGCGGCCGCCGTTTTCGGCGACGTGCACGGGCTCGCCCCGGCTTGCGACAGCATGCGCAGCGCCGTGTCGTTGAGGTCGAACGCTTGCAGCGAATGACCGTTCTTGAGCAGATTGAGCGCCATCGGCGCGCCCATGTTGCCAAGGCCGATGAATCCGATCTTCATGCGCGTGTCTCCGTATTCGATGCGAACTGAGGGCTGGCCGCTATCTGCCAGCGGAGGAAAGCCGGCTGACGGCAGGGGAAGCGTTGAAGGTCAGCGCAAAGCGATCGTCGTGTTGACGCCGCCGGCGGACGTTGCATCGTCGAACCAGCGCGACGTGACGGTCTTCGTCTGCGTATAGAACTGAACCACTTGCTTGCCGTACGGCCCCAAGTCGCCGAGCTTGGAGCCGCGCGAGCCCGTGAAGCTGAAAAATGGCACGGGTACGGGAATGGGGATGTTGATCCCAACCTGGCCCACGTCGATTTCGCTTTGGAACCGGCGGGCGGCCGCGCCGCTCTGCGTGAAGAGTCCGACGCCGTTGCCGAACGGATTACGGTTGACGAGTGCGATCGCCTCGTCGAGCGTGGCGACAGTGAGCACGACGAGCACGGGGCCGAAAATCTCCGTGCGGTAGATCGTCATGTCGGTCGTGACGCCGGAGAAGATCGTCGGCCCGACGAAGTTGCCATGCTCGTAGCCCGGCACGCGAACGTCGCGCCCGTCGAGCTCGAGGGTCGCGCCTTCTTCGATGCCCTTGGCGATCAGCGACAACACGCGTTCCTTGGCCGCCTGCGAAACGAGGGGGCCGACATCGGTCGTCGGCTCGGTGCCCGCGCCCACCGTGAGCGCTTTCGCGCGCGCAATCAAATCGGGCAGCCATTCTTGCGCCTGCCCGACGAGCACCAAGGCGGACGTGGCCATGCACCGTTGGCCTGCCGCGCCGAAACCCGCGCCAACCAACGCATTCAACGTTTGCTCGCGATTGGCATCGGGCAGGACGACGGCGTGATTTTTTGCGCCCATCATCGATTGCACGCGCTTGCCGTGTTCGCTCGCAAGCGTATAGACATGCGTGCCGACGGCTGTCGAGCCGACGAACGAGACAGCCTTGATGTGTTCGTGCGTGCACAGTGCATCGACGACTTGCTTGCCGCCATGCACGACGTTCAGCACGCCGCGCGGCACACCGGCTTCGATCGCGAGTTCGACGAGCGCCATGGTGGAGAGCGGGTCTTGTTCGGACGGCTTGAGCACGAACGTGTTGCCGCACACGATGGCCATGGGGAACATCCACAGCGGGATCATCGCAGGGACGTTGAACGGCGTGATGCCCGCGCAAACGCCGATCGGCTGACGCAGCGTATAAGTATCCACGTTCGATGCGACGTTCTCGGCGAATTCCCCGAGCTGCAAGGTGCCGATCGACGCGGCATGCTCGACTACTTCGAGCCCGCGAAAGATATCGCCTTCGGCGTCGGGCAGGGTTTTGCCTTGTTCCGCCGTGAGAATCTTCGCGATGCGCGGCATGTGCTCGCGAATGAGCGCTTGGTACTTGAGCATGATGCGCGCGCGCGTGCCGATCGGCGTCGATTTCCATTGCGCGAATGCCGCGTGCGCGGCGCCGACGGCGGCATCGACTTCCGCGCGCGTTGCAAAGGGCACGCGCGCCAGCACTTCCTGCGTGGCGGGATTGACGATATCGCGCCACTCGGTCGAGGCGGATTCGACGAATTCGCCGTTGATCAACAGTTTGACGGTCGGATGGTTCGTGCCGGCGGCAGAAGATGCGCTCATCGATGGGCTCCGGTTCGGTTCATGAGAATGCGCGGCGAGCGAGGCTCGCCGACGCGCGTGAGGCGCGGCTTGGTGCGGTAGCGCTGCGATGGGCCTTTCGCGGCATCGCACAAGCGCTTACCGTTACCGCGGATCCGGGAAGTCGTCTTCCCAATACTCGCCGGGCAGCCGCTCGGCAGCCGC
>JBQCDS010000207.1:0-2465 GCA_051961035.1 Trinickia sp.
TGAAGGGCGCCGTGGTCGGCGGTGTTGTCGGTCATGTCGCGGGCAAGCACGGGGTAGCCGGCGCGGCAGCCGGCTGTGCGATAGGGCATCACGAGGCGAAGAAGAAACAGCGTGCCGCGAGCCAAGCGGCGGCTGCCCAGCCGGCATCATCGACTTCACAGTGACAATGGAGAAGAGGACGGTTCGCCCCGCCTGGCAGGCGGGCTGCCCATCCCCATCTCATTCTCATCGAAGAAGGTTTATCCTTGCGGCTTTGCCGCCTCGCGCGGCGGGCTTCGGGAGAGTGCGATGGAATACCGTAAGTTTGGCGGAACGGGCCTAAGCGTATCGCGTGTGTGCCTAGGCACGATGACCTTCGGCTTTCAGATCGACGAGGCGACGTCGGTCCGCATCATGGACACGGCGGCGGATGCCGGTGTCACCTTCTTCGATACCGCGGATGTCTATCCGCTCGGCGGGGGAGCGTCGCGCGTGGGCACAACGGAGGAAATCGTCGGCCGCTGGCTTCAGGGCAAGCGCCATCGTTTCGTGCTCGCCACGAAAGCCGTCGGCAAGATGGGCCCGTCACCTTGGGATCAAGGGGCGTCACGTAAGCATCTGCTCGACGCGATCGACGCGTCGTTGCGCAGGCTCGGAACGGATTACGTCGATCTGTACCAATTGCATTCGGACGATCGGGAGACGCCGCTGGATGAGACGCTCGAAGCGCTCGATGTCATCGTGCGCTCTGGCCGTGCGCGTTATGTGGGCGTATCGAATTTCCTCGCTTACCGGCTGGCGAGAGCGCTGGGCCGCGCGGACACCCTGCGTACGGCGCGATTCGTATCGGTACAGCCTCGTTACAACCTGCTGTTTCGCCAAATCGAACGCGAACTGTTGCCGCTAGCTGAGGAAGAACGTTTAGCAGTCCTGCCTTACAACCCGCTCGCGGGTGGGTTGCTCACGGGCAAGCATCGGCGTGAATCGCCGCCGCCGCAGGGCCGCTTCACAGTGGGTACCGCCGGCGAAATATACCAAGCGCGGTATTGGCATGAGCGCGAGTTCGATACGATAGAAGCGCTCAAGAAGCTCACAGCCGATGCGGGCCTGTCGCTTGCCACGGTTGCCGTCGCGTGGGTCTTGGCCAATGGCGCCATTACGTCGGCGATTCTCGGCGCAAGCCGTCCCGAGCAGTTGGCGGATACGCTGGCGGCTGTGGATCTGGCGCTCGATCCGCCATTGAAGGCCAAGCTCGATGAACTCACGCACGAGTACCGATTCGGGGATGCGGCCCGATAGCGCCAGCGTTCAGTCGGCGGCGACGTAGCGCGGCGTGCCGCGCGCTACGCGCCGCTCGTCGGCGCTCGCGGGCGTCGGGTTATCGCCACGCATGCGCCTGACGTCGTCGACGGGGCTCGCACCGAACAATCGCTTGAATTCGCGGCTGAATTGCGAGGCGCTTTCATATCCCACGCGCGTCGCTGCCGCGCTGACATTGAGCCCGTCTTGAACCATCAGCAGGCGCGCATGATGCAGCCGCGTCGTCTTCACGTATTGCATCGGCGATGTTTCCGTTACCGCTTTGAACTGCGCATGAAACACGGCGAGGCTCATGCCGGCTTCGCGCGCGAGCGTCGGCACGTCGAGGTCGCGGGCGAAATCCGTATGGATACGGCGTAACGCTTTCGAAATGCGACCAAAGTGATCTTGCTGGGTGAGCGCCGCGCGGAACATGTCGCCTTGCGAGCCACTCAGCACCCGGTAGCAGATTTCTCGCACGATCGCGGGGCCGAGAATCCGCGCATCGTGCGGCGATGCGAGCGATTCGAGCAATCGCAGCACCGCATCGCTCAGCGTGGGATCGAGCGGTGTGGCATAGACGGCGCGCGGCTCACTGTCGATTGGGCCACGCCTGTCGTTGAGCATCATCAACAGCTCGGCCACGACGGCCAGATCGACGCGGATCGAAATGGCGAGCATGGGCTCCTCGGGTGTGGCCTCGGTCTCGCACTCGAACGGCAGCGGCACGGCTAGCACCAGGTAGTGCTGTGCGTCATAAATGAAGGCCTGATCGCCGAGAAACCCGCGTTTGCGGCCTTGCGCCACAATGACGATCGACGGCTCGTACATCACCGGTATGCGTGGCGTGGAGACATTCGTGCGCATGAATTTCACGCCATCGAGCACCGAATAGGTGAACCCTTCGCCCGGAGCGAGCGTCGCGAGCAATTCGACCATGCGCGCCTGCGCAGGACTGATGAACGAGGGCGGCGAGGCGGGGTTGGACATGGCCGTCGAGCGCGAAATGTGAGAATCGGGCGCAAAATATAGCGCGGATTTCGTTTTTTCGCCGATGGGCAAGAGAAAAAGGCAAACGTTCGATAGATTCAGGCATTCCGTCTCCGCCGTTCGCTTTTTACCATGTGCACCTGGCGAAGCTCCATGTCGGAGAGCCGCATTTTTGCAGGAGTGATCATCGATGTATA
>JBQCDS010000208.1:0-3762 GCA_051961035.1 Trinickia sp.
CGCGGTCATGGCGTGCCTTGCGCGTCAACTGATGACCGATCCGGGCAGGCGGCCGTTGATCGAGACGATACTCAACGCCACCGGGCTGTCCCGCGGCACCTTCTATAACTATTTCGACGATATCGACGTTGCAGTCGAGGCCGTACTCGTTGCCTTTTTCAACGCCTTGTGGTCGCCCCCCGCAACGCGTCGCAACAAGGAATCGCCGGCGAAAGAAAGAGACCCGGTTTTTGCCGCGAACCTATGGTATTGCCGGGCCTACGAAACCAATGCGGGTCTGTTCGCGGCTTTCTCCCATGTGTCGGCGTACACGCCTTCGTTAGTCAGAATGCGCGAAGAAATGAACGCAGTGTGGGTAGACCGGGTGATCGAGGCGGTAAGTCGCGATCACGGCGTGAAGTTCGATGCAACATTGCGCCGTGATTTTCGTGGGGCATTGCGGCTGCTAATCGCGATGTCCATTGAGGCGCTGCGTGAGCGGCACGTACATCACGATCAGTTGCTGACGTCCTCCTTTCGCGACGCGCAAGCACTCGCTGCTGGGCTTACTCAGGTCTGGAATGACGTAATCAACGCGTATGTTGCACGATCCTCGACCGAGCACAAGTAGGACACACACGGCTTGATCGACAGCGACTGTGGGCGCTGTTTCTGATGGATAGGGCAACCGATTTCCGTTGAACCTTAGCCGGGCGCCGACTGACGCTGGCAAGGAACGCCGAGCAGGACCGTTTAAAGCGCCGCAGAAAATGCAATGTTGACAGCGACCGACTCACCGGGAGCCCTCATCGTGCTTCAGCGATCTTTAGCTCGCGGATGAAAGTATCGACAGACGGGTTACGCGTGTCCGCGCGCCAGCATGCGACCATTTCGATTGCCGTATCCTTATCAGCGAGTGAACGGACGCACAAGCCGCTGCGCTGAATGTTGCGAATGCACTCGGGATAAACGCTCACGCCGGTATTCGCGGCCACGAGGCCGATGATGCCGTCACTCGTCGACGCCTCCTGAGCGATCGTCGGCGCGAATCCGGCGCGATGACAGATCGAGAAGAAGTGATATCGGAATGCTTCCCAAGCGTGCGGCGTGCCCAGCACGAAACGCTCGTTGGCAAGATCGGTAAGCGTCAGCGTCTTCTTCTGCGCGAGTGGATGCCCAGTGGGTAACAGTGCCACCATCGGCTCACGACCGAACACGCACGTCTTCACGCCCGGCGCCGCGAAGGGCCCGATCATGAAGCCGACATCGATTGTCGAATCGAGCATTGCTTCCTTCTGCATGGTGCTCGGCATATGGACGAGATCGATGTTGATCGTTGGGAACTTCCTGCCGAACGCCTCGATGATCGCCGGTAGCGCTCCGTTGATCGCAAAGTCCATGTAGGCAATGCGTAGGTGCCCGATGTTGCCCGCGTCCGCCCGGCGTGCAAGTGAAACCGCCTGATCGATGTGTGTCAGGGCGAGCTGACAATGCTCCGCAAATACACGCCCGGCATCGGTCAGCTCGACGCGCCGCGTGGTGCGAGCGAGCAAAGCGGCGCCCACCGCTTCCTCGAGCGCTTTGATAATGCGGCTCAGCGCGGGCTGCGTCATGTGCATGCGTTCGGCGGCGAGATTGAATTGAAGCGCGTCCGCGACCGCGAGAAAGGCTCGGATGTGATGGATGTCGATGCGCATGTTTCGTTGTGGCCTCGTTGAGCATCTGGCGGACCGAACACCGACTGACAGGCCGCGCACGAATGACCCATCTTACCGCTTGCCCGGCCGAGCGTAGCGCGATCAACCCCGCGTCGCAACCCGAGCAGATAAGCTATCGCGCGCCTGTCATAGAACACTCCAATTTCGAATCAAAACATGCCGCCCCGAATCACGTGTGTGGCGGCATGCTGATAGGTTTGCGTTCGAAGCCGCGGATGCCGCATCGCGGGCCGCCAGCGGCGCGCGACACTCAGCCCTTCGTGGATTGCAGATAGTCCACGCAGCGATCGACCGATTCGACATCCGCGAACTTGGCGTCGATATCGAAGAGATTCCATTCGACTGCGCCCGGCACGCGGTCGCCGATGCACTCGCGCACCGCGATGGTACGGAAGCCTTCGGCAAGACCGTCGCACAGGGTTGTGCGAACGCAAGCCGAGGCCGTCACGCCGGTCACGAGAATCGTGTCGACGCCCGCCGCGCGCAGAAAGCCCGCGAGATAGGTGCCATGAAACGAACTCGCGCGCTTCTTGATGAGCACCTGCTCGCCTTCGATCGGCGCGATGCGCGAATCGATTGCCCAAAGGTTCTCATCGGACTGTGCAACCACGTCCACCGGAATCTTGTTGTGCCACAGACCCATGTCGGTATTGGGGTTCTTGCGGTCGGTGACCTGATAGCACGTCGTCACGTGAATGACCGGATGACCATTCGCGCGGCATGCGGCAAGCAGACGCTGGACGCCGGGAATGATCTGGTCGTCGATGTGCTCGCACGTGAACGGATTGCCCGGTCGCGTCCAGGCATTCGCGAGATCGACGTTGACCAGCGCCGGCTTCTTGCCGAAGCCCACGCGCCGCTGAAAACCGCGCTCTTGATAGAGCTTCGTTGATTCTGCGAAGGCTTGCGCCAACATTTCGTTCAGTCCTGCGTTCATCTTTTCAATCTCCGAAAGTTACTCTGGGACGCCTCGTGCCTTGTGTGTCGGCAGGGAAACTATAGGATCGTCATTAATGCTCGTCCAATTCCATTTCGGCCGCTTTTAATAGCGTTGTTGATATAAATAGAAAGTTGCGCACACAAGCGTGAAAAGCCCGGGACAGGCCCGGGCTGGGACGGCGTCGATCATCGCGAATCAGAATCGGCTGCGAATCCCCACGCCGTAAGTCATGCCCGACGACAGCGTGCTCGCGCGATCCGCGAGCACGGCGGCATAGAGGTCGGTTCGTCTCGACACGTTGTAATCGAAGCCGATTGCGAGCGTGCTGCGGCTCGCCTGTGACGCGCCTGAAGACTTCGAACGCATGTGCGATGCGAGCGCCTTGCCATCACCGACCGGCACCGCGACGCCGAGCTGCACGCCGTTGACGGTCGTATCCGCGCCGCTCATATCGTTGGAGATGCGCTGGTACTGGCCGTAGAGGCGCACGACGTTCAGATCACACAGCGCGGCGGCCATCACGGCAGTCTGTCGTGTATAGCCAGGAGCGACCGCATCGAGATCGCCTGGTGTCGTATCGAAGGGCTGACTCTGAAACGCGATACTCACGGAGAAGATGCCGCCCGTGTACCCGGCCGATCCGCCCCATTTGTGCGCGTTGCCCGGTTGATTTCCGAGGGCGTAGATGACGTCCGCGCTCAGGCCGTTGATGCTCGGGGTCTGGTAGAGCGCCGCGTTGTTCCACGCATAGCTGCCGATGAGTCCCTGCCCGTTCACCCCGAGATACGTGTGCAGCACCGTCGGCGAGAATGTGTACGAATCGATAAACGGATTGAACAGTACCGCTGTCACGAAATAGGGGGAGACGATGCGTCCAAGGTGGATCGAACCGTAGGCGCCGCCGATCGAAACCTCCGCGCTGCGCCCAAAGAACGGTTCGCCGCGAAAGCGCGTTTCGATGCTGAGATTTGCTGCGCTCGGCCAACGGTGCGGCAGCGAGTTGATCGCCTTGTGACCTGCCCCGGGCCTGCGGCGCCCAGAACGACGCGATGCGAACGATGAGTCCGCCAAGTCCCTTGTGCGCCGCCCATGGACAGAGCGGCTACGACCCAACCCTACGCCGTC
>JBQCDS010000209.1:0-2174 GCA_051961035.1 Trinickia sp.
CATCGTCTCGCCCGATGGCGGCGGTTTTCATGGGGTGACCGATGACGCGTTAAAAAGAATCGGGCGCGAGCGGCGCGTGGTGCTGTCCGTTCCGCACTTCTTGTTTTTAGTGTCGGCGGTGGCGAGCACGGACCTCGTGGCGATGGTCCCGTTGCGACTGGTGCATCAAAATCCGGCGCTACGCGTCGTGAAGCCGCCGATCGATGTACCGGGCTACGAGATGTGCATGCTGTGGCACGAGCGATCGCATCGCGATCCCGCTCATCAGTGGCTGCGAGAGCACATCGTCGCCTCGGTATAACGTCACGCCGCGCGCGGGCAGTGTCGATCACGCCGCTCGCACTCGACGGTTTTCAGGCAGCTCAACGCGGCCAGAGCCGCACCGCGAGGGCGGCGAGCGAAGTCGTCACCGCCATCGCGATCACACCCATCCATCCCCACTGTGCCAACATCAGGCTACCGATCGCGGCACCCGCCGCCATGCCGACGAACATGCCGACGAACAGTACCGCATTGAGACGGCTGCGCGACGCCGGGTCGATGCTGTAGACGATCGTTTGATGGGCAATTAGCGTCGTCTGCACACCAAGATCGAACCCGACCGTTGCCAGCGCAAGCAGTACCAATTGCGCGTGCGGCGTCATGACGGCGCCAAGGGCCATCGCGGCAAACGAGCACGTCGCGATGCCGATGCCCAGCCGCGTCACGAGCTCGGGCCCATGGCGATCGGCCAGGCGCCCGGCGATCGGTGCGGCCCGTGCGCCGGCCGCGCCGGCGACCCCGAAGCTGCCCGCCACGGCGCTGCCAAGATGAAACGGCGCACCGTGCAATAGGACGGCGAGCGTCGACCAAAATGCGCTGAAGCCCATCGAAAGCAGCCCTTGAGCGATCGCGGCGCGCCGCAGCGCTCGCTGATGCCGCCAAAGATGCCCGAGCGACACGATCAACGCCCGATACGACAGATGCGTCGTCGGTGTGAAGGCCGGCAGTCCGCGCCACGCTGCTACCCCGATAGCGGCAACGCTAGCGGCCGCCGCGACGAATACGAGGCGCCAACCGGCGTGCGCCGCGACCAAGCCGCTCACCACGCGCGAAAGCAAGATGCCGAATAGCAGCCCGGTCATCACGGTCCCCACGATCTTGCCGCGATGCGTGTCGGGCGCCAGCACTGCCGCAGCCGGCACGACATCTTGCGCCATCGTCGCCGATAAACCGATGGCAAAGCTGGCCGCAAGCAGCAAGCCGATCGACGGGGCCAACGCCGCAAGCAGCAGCGCGACGACGAGTGCCGTCGCCTTGGCCAGGATCACGCGACGGCGGTCGAGACGATCGCCGAGCGGCGCCAGCAGCAAAATCCCGAGTGCATAACCCAGTTGCGTGAGCGTCGGGACCATGCCGACGGCGCTCGCCGTTGCGCCCATATCCGATTCCAGGATGCCGAGCATCGGTTGGCAGTAATAGAGCGGCGCGACGCCGAAACCGGCTGCGGCCGCGAGCAGCATGACAAGGCGCGGACGCGGCAGCGCCGCGCTCCGGTTCTCGGAAAGCATGGAAGGCCCGCTCGCAGGCGTCGTATGAAGCATTTCTGTGGTGGTCATGGTAGGGGCGCTCACCTGGGTAACGAAACGATGGAGGCGAGTGTGCCGTCTACGGTTCGGCGCCGGTAGTACCCGCGGAGGAAGATCTGTAATACGCTACGCGTATGACCACGCGCAACCGCCCCTTGAACGCCGATAAAGGAAAGCCGCCGCTATCCGGCCTCTCCTCCGATAGCGCAAGCCAACGTTTCCAACTCATGGAAACGTTCGTGCGTATAGTCGAATCGGGCAACCTTTCCGCGGCTGCGGCTCAGTTGCACACCACGCAGCCAACCATCAGCCGCCGCTTGCAAGCGCTGGAACGATCGCTCGGCGTGCGCCTGCTGCAGCGCTCGACGCATACCATGCGGCTGACGGTGGACGGCGAGCGTTGCTTCAAGCGCGCGAAGGAATTGCTGGCGAGCTGGGCTTCGTTCGAGGCCGACGTGCGCGGCGCGCAAGAGGAACCGGAGGGGCTGCTGCGCGTGGCGGTGCCGCACGCGTTCGGTCAGCAAAAATTGGTCGAGCCGCTGGTGCGGTACTTGAACGACTATCCGCGCGTGTCGGTGGAATGGCTGTTGCGGGACGACGTGCGCG
>JBQCDS010000210.1:0-5573 GCA_051961035.1 Trinickia sp.
GGGGCGATTCGCGATGCACGCCGCCGAGGTATTGGCGCTTGCCTACGACGCGCGCGCGGGATTGGCGGGAGAACTGAGCGAACGGCGATATTGCGAGCCGCCCGCGCGGATCGAAAAGAAGACACTCGTTATTGCGGCGGCGGTATTGGCCGCGGTGAGCGTGGCGGGGGTTGCGGCTTGGCAACGGCGCAGCGAGCGGTGAGCGCTTATTGAAATTTCAGGGTGCCCCGGCTCATCCAAGAATCGCGACATCATCGCCGCGCATATGGCGAGCGGCATCGCGCCGCGTTACGCCCGTTCGATGACGCCCAACGCGCGAGCAAGCGCCGCTTCGATGTCGCTCGCCTCCAACATGCGCCAACGCGCGCAGACATGTTGGTCGGGACGCACGAGATAGGCCGTGCCCGGCGCCGCGTCATAACGCTGCGCCACGCGGCCTTGCACATCGCTTAGCACCCTCGCACCGATCGCGGAAACATCGTCCATCAACCGAGGGGCGCCCCGCTCCGCTCCGTCGGGTTCCACCACGATCACATCGATCGGTACGCCAAGCGCGCGCGCCCGCTCGATGGCAGCGCGCTCCCTCGCACGGATCCCGTCGTGAGCGGCAAACAGCAATGCCGTAAACCGTCCGTCGAAATGCGCGAGCAGCCAGCCCGGCTCGCCGTTGCAATGCACGGGCGCATCGACGCACGCTGTACCGGGAAGCAAGCCACCGTCGAACCGATCCCGGTCGGGTGTGTTCAGCGTCGATTCGCGCAACACCGCCGGCACCGAGAGCCGGCCACTGTTCACGAGCCGTCGCGCGAAATCGTGATGCCGCGCAAGGCTTAACACGGCGTCGCGAAACACACGGCTGGCAGGGCCTTTCGGCGTGATGAAATCCGTCGAGCGCGTCGAATTGAGAATGTTCTCGTCGGCCGCGTATTCGCGCTCACGGGCGTAGCTATCGAGCAAACCGTCGGTCGCGCGGCCCGCCAGCACCATGGCGAGCTTCCAGGCGAGATTGTCGGCGTCTTGCACGCCGCTGTTCGCGCCGCGGGCGCCGAACGGCGATACACCGTGCGCCGCATCGCCCGCGAACAAGACGTTGCCGTGCCGAAAACTGTCCATGCGCAAGCATGAAAACGTGTAAACGCTGACCCACTCGATATTGAATTTCACGTCGGGCCCGAGCAACGCGCGCACGCGCGGAATCACGCGCTCGGGCGATTTTTCGAGCACGGGATCGGCATCCCAACCCAGTTGGAAATCGATACGCCACACGTTATCGGGTTGCCGATGCAGCAGCACGGACTGATTCGGATGGAACGGGGGATCGAACCAGAACCAGCGCTCCGTCGGAAAATCCGCCTCCATCTTGATGTCCGCGATCAAGAAGCGATCCTTGAACGTGCGTCCGTGGCTTTCGAGCCCAAGCAAGCGGCGCATCGCGCTGCGCGAGCCGTCGGCCGCCACCACGTACCGCGCGTGCAGCGCATAGGTACCGTCGGGCGTATCGATCGTCAGCGTGAGCAGCGCTTGCCCCTCGCCCGTCGTTTTCCGTCGCTCGACGCCAATCACCTTGCTCTTCCAGCGAATGTCCAAGTTCGACAATTGCTGGGCACGCTCGATCAGAAAGCCCTCGACGTAATACTGCTGAAGATTGATGAACGCGGGCCTGCGGTGCCCATCTTCGGGCAGCAAGTCGAACGAATAAACGAGCTCGTCCTTCAGAAACACCTTGCCAACATGCCATCGCACGCCCTTTTCGACCATCGCATCGCCACAGCCGAGCCGATCGAAGATGTCGAGCGTGCGCTTCGAAAAGCAGATCGCTCGCGACCCCGTCGAGAGGCTGTCGTCGTCGTCGACAAGCACGACTTGCACGCCGCGCTGCGCCAAATCGATGGCCGTCGTGAGCCCGACGGGGCCGGCGCCCACGACGACGACGGGACGAACCTGCATCGGCGCGCCGCTCGCCTGCTCCGCGGCGGGCCTGCACGCGAAGCGCAAGGCCTGGTAGTCGACCGACATTCGAGCGTCCTCCATGGGCTCGCTCAATCCTGCAACGCGGCCCACATTTGCTGATCGCGCTCGGCCGTCCAGATGCGCGGATGCGCGATGCCGCTGGCTTCGTCGTAGGCACGCGCGACGTCGAAAGGCAAACAATGCTCGTAGATGAACACCTGCCCGAATTTCGGATCCATCGCCTCGCGCGCGAGTGCCATCGCACCCTTCAAATCCAGCCCGCGCGCAACCGCTTCACGTCCGCGTTCGAGCAGCGTCGTCACGAAATCGCGCGTATAGCCGATACCTGCTTTCACTTGTGCCGCGCCGACGAGCGCGGGACCGCGCCCGGGAACCAGCTTTTGCGCGCCCAACGCTTCGAGCGCGTCGAGTGTCGAGGGCCACGCCTCGAGTTGCGCATCGCCGCAATAGCAAGCGGCGTCGTATTCGACGAGATCGCCCGAAAACAGCACCTGCTGCGAAGGCAGCCAAACGATCGTGTCGCCTTTCGTGTGACCCGCCCCGAGATGCATGATCTTCACCTCGAGCTTGCCCAAATGAAGCGTGATCTCGCGCTCGAACACGAGCGTCGGCCAAGTCAGCCCCGGTACCGTCTCCACTCCCGCGAATAGACGCGGGAAACGCTCGATTTCCGACTTCATGTCGGCCTCGCCGCGCTCGACGATCATTTCGTAGGTGCCCCGGCTGGCGATGATGTTTTGCGCGCCCTCGGAAAAGTAGGCCGATGCCCCGAGCACACGCACGGCATGGTAATGCGACAGCACCACATGCTTGATCGGCTTGTCCGTGATCGATCTGATCTTGGCGAGCAGATCCTGAGCCATGGCCGGCGTGGCTGTCGTATCGACGATGAGCACGCTGTCGTCGCCGATGACGACGCCCGAATTCGGATCGCCTTCGGTCGTGTACGCATAGGCGTTTTCCGAAAGCTGCGTGAACGTGACCTGCTTTTGCTCGAGATCGGCCTGCGATGCGAATGCTTTTGCCATGGTTGTCTCGCTGATGAGAATGCTTATCGGCGGCCCTGAGCCCTGACGGCCGCGCCGAGCCGAACCCATGGTAGGCGTCGCTGGCGCGCTTTGTCAACAGCAAATATATTTGCTATATACAAATCACTGTACGCCGCCCCGACGCATTTCGTCGGATAAGATTCACCGCTTTCCATTCGCAACGAGGTTCGTTTGCCCACGCGTCCCCTTCCTCCGGCGGAGCCTAGAACCTCGCGTGGCGTGCAAAGCGTCGAAGTCGCCGGCAAGCTGCTCGATGTGATCGCTCGTCGCGGCTGCGTCGGCCTTGCCGAACTCGCGACGTGCGCGGACATTGCACCCGCGCAAGTCCATACCTACCTCGTGAGCCTGGCGCGGTTGGGCCTCGTGAAGCGCGACGCCGTGCTCGGCGATTACGAACCCGGCCCGTTGTCGCTGCGCCTTGCCCTGCAGTACCTGGACCATCGTCCCGCCTACCGTGCCGCGGTGAGCGAAGTGGTCTCGCTGGCGGCGCGTTCGGCTTGTTGCATCGCCGTCTGCACGCCCGGGCCGCACGGGCCCACGATCGTGCATTACGAGCATGCCGGTGCGCCGCTGCACGTCAACCTGCATGTGGGTTCGGTGATGTCGCTGACCGCGACGTCGACCGGACGCGTCTTCTCGGCGTATTTGACGAAGGCGCAACGACATGCAATGCAGCCGGCTGCGAAAGCGAAGCGGGAAGAAACCGATACATTCGAACGCGAGCTCGCACGGATCCGCGCGCGCGGCATCGAACGCGGCATCGACATGCCTACGCCGTCGATCAGCAGTATGAGCGTGCCGATCCTCGATGCGCAGGGCGCATTGCAATTGACGCTGACGGCGATTGGCCCGTCCAGCGCGATCGACATCGAGTGGAATGGAAAAATCGCCGATGCACTACGCGAGTCGGCAAGGCGCATCGAAAGCGTCTTGTCCCACCCGTCGCACGATGAGCCGATCGAACCGACTCGGCAATGGAACATCGAGCCCGTCTCGGAAGACACGGGGCAGCGCGGCATTCGCACGCTCGACACAACGGGCGAATTGCTCGTTGCGCTCGTGCGCGCGGCACGGCCGCTCATCTTGCGCGATCTTGCTTCAGCGGCCGATATGCCCGCCGCTAAAGCGTTCGCGCATGTGGTGAGCCTCGTCGGGATCGGCCTGCTCTCGCGTGACGAATCGGGCACGTTCAATACCGGGCCGCTCGCCCTGCAACTCGGATTGACGGCGCTGCAACGCCAAGCGCCGGAGCGCGATGCGGAGCGCGAAATCGCACGCCTTGCAGCGGATACGGGGCTTACGGTGGCCGCCGCGGTGCTCGGCCCGCTTGGCCCCACCGTCATCCGCTTGGAGGAATCGGCGCTGCCCGTTCATATCAGCCTGCGCGCGGGCACTGTCGTCTCGTTGGTCAATACCGCGATCGGCCGCGTGTTCGCTGCGCATTTGAGCGAGGAGCCCCTGGCGGATATGCTGGCGCTCGAACCTTTGCGTCTTGCGGGCTCGCCGGCCAGACAGGAGCCAGTGCGAAACATGACACGGCGAGCACGCGGCGAATCGCTTAGTTCTGCTGATCGATCGGTGCTCGCCCGCATTCGCCGAGAAGGTATCGATCGCGCGCTCGGCGCGCCAATTCCCGGCATCGATGCGCTTGCGGCGCCCGTGTTCGATCATACGAACACCGTGCGCCTCGTTATCGCGTTGATCGGATCGACGGGGGCAGTGGAGCATGCCGAATCCGCCATGCCGGCGCGGCGGCTGCTGCGCGCGACACGCCAATTGTCCTGGCGCTTGGGCTGGGCTCCTGCCGCCGGTCAAGCGGCACACCAGGGAGCAGCGGAGCCGGGCTGATAAACCCCGAGGTCTTGAGCGACTAAGCGAAAGCTATTTGAAGCCTTCGCGTCGCATGCGTTGAAAACCCTCGGTCGATTCCTTCAACATCCGGCCCCAGTAGTATTCGTGACTTTCAGGGTGAAAGCGCATCCGGCCCGCGCCTGGCGTGAAAGTGAGTTCTCCGAAGTACACTTTGCCGCCCACTTCATAAAGATCCACACGCACGTAATCAAAATCCTCGGCAAGACGCGTGGCCACGTACTGCACCTGCTCCCAGTAATCGGGCCGGGGAATCGGCACATCGCTCGGCGCGTACGGGCCGAACCTCACATCCATGCGGTGCCAGTTCTCGTCGTAGATATCGCCGCGCGCATCGCCGAAGCGGTCCGCGATGATCATCCACTGAATGCGTGGACCCTGCGGGCGGCCACCGAACACGTGGATCTTGAGATCCGCGGGTATCCTGCCTTGACTGTCCACCAACAACTGTTCGAAGTAGAGCCTGGGTTTGATGGGCCGATAGTGCCGCTCACGCGAGACACTGTAATAGTCGACCGATAACCATTGAGCCGCGAGCTTGCTCAATTGCTCGAACGATGTCCGCGATTTGTCGCGCACCACTTCCACGAACGCGCATCCATGATTGGCCTTCATCACGAAGGAAGCCGGCAGCGCGTCGAACACCTCCCGCGTGAATGTTTCCGGTGCCGCGATCAGCGGAAC
>JBQCDS010000211.1:0-7015 GCA_051961035.1 Trinickia sp.
GCGCGAAAACTGGGCGACGGGTGGGCGCCTATGGTGCGACCCGGCACCGTCGAAATAGCGGGCACAGATGTGGCGACGGTCGGCGCGGGACGGGCCGCCTGATAAGATCCTCGTTCGGTCACTCCGATCAAGGATCCGCTCTAATGACGACCTCACCCTCTCCGCACGCGCTGCCGCGCTGGACGCTTTGGGCCCCGCTCGCCGCATGGGTGATACTTGCGTTGTCTCGGATCATTCCCGCCGAAGGGGTTGCAATCGCACTCGTTGCCGCCGCGTTGGCCGGTAGCGTATTCGCCGCGGTCCATCATGCCGAAGTGGTCGCGCACCGCGTGGGCGAGCCGCTCGGCACCCTCGTGCTCGCCGTGGCCGTGACGGTGATCGAGGTCGCGCTGATCGTCGCTGTCATGCTCTCCGCAGGCTCGGAAAAAGCCGGCCTGGCGCGCGATACCGTGTTCGCCGCGATCATGATCGTCTGCAACGGGATCGTCGGCCTATGCTTGCTCGTCGGCGGTTGGAAGCACGGGGAGCAAGACTTCCAAGGGCGCGGCGCGAGCAAGGCACTGGCCGTGCTGGCCGCGTTGTCGGTCCTCTCGCTCGTCATGCCCAATTATTTGAGCGCGATGCCGGGGCCACGACTATCCACCTCGCAACTCGCGTTCGCGGGCGTGTCCTCGCTCGTGCTGTATGGCGTGTTCGTCTTCGTGCAAACGATCCGCCATCGCAAGTACTTTCTTTCCTCGGCCGACTGCGACGAACCCATTCACGCGGCACCACGGCCAAGCGGACGCATCACGCTCACGAGCACGCTCTTTCTGGCAGCAAGCCTTGCCGCCGTCGTCTTGCTCGCGAAGCTGCTCTCGCCCGCCGTCGAGCGTGGCGTGCTGAGCGTCGGCGCGCCGCCCGCCACCGTCGGCATCGTCATCGCGGCGCTCGTACTCTTGCCCGAGGGACTGGCCGCCGTGGGCGCCGCGCGAGCGAACCGGCTGCAAACAAGCATGAACCTCGCGCTCGGCTCCGCACTCGCGAGCATCGGCCTGACGATTCCGACCGTCGCCGCCGTGTTCATCTGGGCGGACCGGCCGCTCGATCTCGGCATCGGCGGAATGGAAACCGTGTTGCTGGCGCTCACGCTCTTCATCAGCAGCCTGACGCTTAGCTCCGGTCGCACCACGGTTCTGCAAGGCGCCGTGCACCTTGCGGTATTCGCCGCCTATTTGTTTCTGTCGATCACGCATTGATTGCACCGGAGCACCAGAGCCGCCCAGCAGCCGAGCGCTCGAGCAATGGGAACCCCCATCCTCGCCCGGCGCTGATGCCCGCGATCATTCTTGCGACTCGCGCGATCATCGCTTCCGATGGTAGACTTCGGCGCAAGTTCAATCCGCAGCACGCTCACCCATGGCGCCCCGATCCCGCAACCATCTGACCGCATGGCTTGGCCTCATCGCCATGTGGCTCATCGTGCTTGCGCCGATCGTCAGCCAATTGGTGATCGCGGCGCATCGGGATGACCCGACCGTCGCCGCGCTATGTTCCGCGGTGCAGCCCTCGAGCGATTCCGCGCATGCCGCGCACCCCGGCGACCCCCTCGCGGCCTGCGGCTATTGCGACCTGCTCGCCGATCACATGGCGATGCCCACGCTCCCGCCCGCGCCGCTCACGCTGGTCATGCTGATCGTCGCGCTCGCCGTACCTGCGCTGAACGTCCGCTTCACGCCATTAGGCGCCTTCCCTTCCGGCCGGCCACGCGCCCCACCCGCTTTTTCCTGATCACCGTCATTCGAGGCCGATTCAACGCGCCCATTGAAGGCGCATGCGGCCGTTCGTTCAACGAACTCAGGAATATCGCATGTCGTACTTCGCATCGCGAAGGCCGCGCGCTCGCGCTCGCCGCCCCGCGCGATTCACCATCTTCGCGCTGGTGCCATTCTCGCTTGCCGCGCCTGGCGCATGGGCGGCGGCCGACGCCACCGCCAACGCCAACGCCAACGCCAATGCCAACGCCAGTTCGCTCTATCGCGCAGGCGCTCCCACCGCCACGCCGCCCGAGCACGTCGTGCTGCCAACCATTACGGTCAACGCGAGCGCGGGCGGGAGGGGCACCGGCCCAACCCTCGATCCGAACCTGCCGGCCTCGACCGAAACGGTCACACGAAAGCAATTCGAGAATTGGAACGTCGTCAACATCGAAGACACGCTGAAGTACCTGCCGAACATCGCGGTGCGCAAGCGCTTCATCGGCGACATGAACTCGATCATCGCCGTGCGCGGCACGAGCAATACGCAAAGCGCGCACGGGCTCGTCTATGTCGATGGCCTGCTGCTGTCGAATTTGCTCGGGAGCGGTTACGGGTTTCCGCCGCGCTGGTCGATGGTGTTTCCCGACGAAGTTCGCCGCATCGACGTGGTGTACGGGCCTTTTTCCGCGCTTTATCCCGGCAATTCGCTCGGCGCGACCGTATTGATTTCCACGCGGATGCCGACGAAGTTCGAAGCGGACGCCGACGCCAAAGCCTTCACGCAGCACTTCGATCTATTCGGCGTCAATCGCAATTTCAACGGCAGCCAAGCGAGCGCGACGATCGGCAACCGCATCGGCAAGTTCGCGTTCTTCATTGGTGCGAATCACTTCGAGAACATGAGCCAACCACTCCAATTCGCCACGCTCGGGAAATCGAACACGCCGGCAAAGGCGGGCGATATTCCTGTCAGCGGCGCCTACTTCTACAACAATCAAACGAATGCGCCCACGGTTGTCATCGGCGTGAACGGAGAAGGCATCGAGCATGCGGTGCAGGATCAGTTCAAGCTGAAGATGCAGTATGACTTCACGCCGTCCGTGCAAGGCGCATTCACGCTCGGCTACTGGCATCGTAGTTACAACAGCCAAACCTCGACATTCCTGTTCGATGCGAACGGGAAGCCAGTCTATAGCGGCCTAGTGAACATCGGCGGCAATGAGTACAGCATTCCGGCAGCCGCGCTTGCGCCAAGCCTCGGGTGGAGCGAGAACTGGTTGTACGGGCTCTCGTTGAAAACGCACCATGCCACGGGCTGGAATGGCGAAGCGATCGCGTCGTATTTCGACGTATCGAATAGCGTGTCGCGAACGGCGAGCGCCGGCGGCCCAGGCAACGGGCCCGGCATCGTCACGTTCGGCGACGGGACCGGCTGGAAGACGCTCGACCTGAAGGCGACATGGACACCCGCTTCACCGCAAGCGGGCCTCACGAACCATGCGCTCACGTTCGGTTATCACTACGATCAATATTTCCTGGACAACGAAACCTACAACACCGCCGCATGGATCGACGGTAGCGCAGGCAGCTTTGCGAATGCGTTCAAGGGCCGCACCCAGACGCAAGCTGCGTACGCACAAGACGCATGGCGTTTCGCGCCGCGCTGGAAGTTCGTCTACGGCTTGCGCTATGAAGATTGGCAAGCTTACGACGGCACGCAAGCCGTCGGTGCGGCCGCATTGCCGTATCCCGATGCGGGGCAACGACATTTTTCGCCGAAGGCATCGTTCTCGTTCGATATGACCGACGAATTGACATTGCGCGCGTCGATTGCACGCGCCTATCGGTTTCCTACCGTCAGCGAGCTTTTTCAAGGTCAGATCAACGGCGCCTCGATCGTCAACAACAATCCGAACTTGCAGCCCGAGGATGACATATCGAAGGAGTTGACCGCGGAATGGGCGCATGGGAAGGGGCTCTATCGGCTGTCCCTGTTCCAAGACGACGTGAAGAACACGATCTTCAGTCAAACGGACACGACCGTCATTCCGAACGTGACGAGTTTTCAGAACATCGGCAAGGTGCGTTCGCGCGGAGTGGAACTCAGTTACCAGGGCGAAGACGTGTTGGTACGCGGGCTCGATTTGCTCGGCAGCATCGCCTACACGCAATCGAAGATCGTCGCGAACGCGCAAAACCCGGCAACGGTCGGCAAGTACTTCTACCGCATCCCACTGTGGCGAGCGAACCTTGCAGCGACGTACCACTTCGACGAGCGCTATGCGCTCACCTTGGCCGCTCGCTATTCGGGCCGCGAGTACAACACGCTGACGAACACCGACTCGAACCCGAACGTATTCGGCGGCACCAGCACGTATACGGTGGCCGACGCGAAATTCACGTTCCACCCCACGAAGCTCAGCGAAATCGGCTTAGGCATCGACAACATCTTCGATGCGCGTTACTTCGTCTATCACCCCTACCCGGGCCGTACCTTCTATATCGAAGGTCGGTTGCGCATTTAATGGAGTACGTCGATGTCTTCCACCGCTATTCACACGAGCGCTGACAAGAAGCTCGCGCCCCCGCCGAGCCCGGCCGGAAATCGAAGCTACCGCACGCTCTGGCGCTGGCATTTCTATGCGGGGCTCTTCGTCATGCCGTTCCTCGTCGTGCTGGCCGTCACCGGCACCATCTACTGTTTCCAGCCGCAGATCGAACCGTTGCTCTATCCGCATCGCCTCGTCGTCACGCCGCAGGCGACGCCGCGGCTCGATGAAGACGCGTTGCTCGCACGCGCCCGCGCCGCGATGCCGCCGAGTGCCATCGCCACCACGGCACGGATCGCTTCGCGCGCCGATCGTAGCACCGAGTTCATCTTCCGGCTGCCGGACGGTAGCAAACGCAGCGTCTATCTGAATCCCTACGATGGCGCCGTACTCGGCACGCTCGATGTCGAGCGCCGCTTCATGCAGATCGATCGAATGATTCATCGCAAGCTGCTGCTCGGTAAGCCGGGCGAGCTACTGATGGAGCTCGTCGCTTGTTGGACGCTCGTGATGATCGGCAGTGGCGTCGCGCTGTGGTGGCCACGCGGTACCGTGTCGATGCGTGCCGCGCTCGTGCCCGATACGCGCCGGCGCGGGCGGCCTCTATGGAAAAGCATTCACGCGACGCTGGGTATATGGCTTGCGCTCGGCGCACTGGCATTCGTCATGACCGGCTTGCCGTGGACAGGCTCATGGGGCAAGCACTTCAAGGCGCTCGCGACGAGCGCCAAGCTGGGTGCGCCAGCGGGGGCATGGGGCGGGCTCGCACTGCATTCGCGGATGCCGGGACATGGGGCCGAGCACGAGCACCAGAATGAGGCGCAAGCCAACGAGACGGGGCCGTCGAATGCGCCTTCATCGAGCGCGGACTCGATGCCGGGCATGACGATGGACGATATGCCGCTGCCGCAAGTGCCGTGGGCGGTGGGCGCGGTGCCTGTGCCACGCTCGCCCGAGGCTGCCGCGCCCGGCGGGACCGCGCTGTCGCTTGCGCGGATCGTCGCCAAGATGCGCGCAAGCGGGCTTGTCGACGGATACGATGTCGTCCTGCCCACATCGCCCGAAGGCGTTTATACGGTGTCGTATTTTCCCGACGATCCGAAGCTCGAACGCACGGTGTACATCGATCAATACAGCGGCGCCGTGCTGCGCGACATCCGCTATCGAGACTACGGCGCTGTCGGCAAGGCGATCTCGTACGGGACGTCGCTGCACAGGGGCCGCTATTTCGGCGTCGCCAATCAAATCGTGTGCGCGGCGCTTTCGCTCGGGCTTGCCGCGCTGGCCGTTACCGGCTGCGCGATGTGGTGGATGCGCAGGCCGTCCGGCTCGCTCGGCGCACCCGTCCGCGAACGTGCCGCCGCGCCGATGCGCGGATGGAAAGCCGCGCTCGTTGCGCTCGGTATCATCTTTCCGCTGATGGGGATGACGCTCATTGCGGTTTGGCTGATCGACCGCATCGCATTCGGCCGCGGTGCCGAACCCGCCGTGTCTTGAACAAAAGAAACAACCCGCTTGGATCAAGCGATCTATCTATCCCACGATAGCCAATGGAGAAGCCATGAAACGCACGATGAAAACAACGCTCCTGCCTCTTATGCTGTGCCTCGGCGCGGCGCCTGCGCTGGCCGCCCCCGCATCCGTCATGGTGTCGGACTGCTGGGTGCGCTTGCTGCCCGGAAATCTGCCGTCCGGCGGCTATTTCAGCGTCATGAACATGAGCGACAAGCCGATCGATCTGATCGGCGTGCAGACCGACGCGTTCGGCATGGCCATGCTGCATGAGACAAAGAGCAGCGGTAGTACATCGTCGATGGTCATGGTCGCCAAAGCGCCGGTGCCCGCGAATGGAACGCTCAAGTTCGCGCCGGGCGGCTATCACTTGATGCTCGAACGGCCGAAGCATGCGCTCAAAGTCGGTGAGTCAATTCGCATGACGTTCAGATTCGACGACGGCGAGAAGGTGGCGAGCGAATGCACGGTGAAAAGCGCAGGGGCACTGGGGGATTGAGCGGTGTCAAGGGCCTGCCCGGCTGCGCAGGCCCGCCGCCCTTCCCGCCCAAATTTCCCGCCGCGGCGTTGCCCGACGCCGGCACCCTTCAGATTTTCCAAAATCTGCCGTTGGCCAGAGGAAGTTGCATGCAACTCGCGCTGAGGCCCCGATCATCAGGCCTTGTCTATACGAGCAACGCAGCGCAACGCATAGCAACTCGGGCTATCCGGCACGGCATGATTCCGCAAGAATTTTCCGCGCCGATGGCAGCGATGCTTCGCCGTTTCAATACCAATTACCCTGGCACCGATGGGGCCAGACCGGACAATGGAAGCAACGCTTACCCGGGTTCCCACCACGCGAGGCCAACGGTCGGTTGCGGCGATCGCGGCCATCGCGGTTCTGTGCGCCGCCATCGCGGCTTGGCCGTACTTGACGGTGCAAGGCGCCGTCGTGCGGCCGTTCATGCCGATTTTCGCGGCTACGGTCACGCTGACGGAAGGCCTGACGGCCTTCTTGTTGTGGACGCAATTTCGCGCAACGGGGCGGCTTTATTTCGCGGCAGTGGCGAGCGCGTACGCATTCACCAGCGCGGCGGCGGCGTTTCATCTTTCCGTCTATCCGGGCGTGTTGAGCACCGCCCCCATAAAACCGTCCGAACACCACACCACCAATTTGATATGGGGGTTTTTGGGCGGCGGAATAGCGCAAATCAATATACTTTCACAGGCCAA
>JBQCDS010000212.1:0-16074 GCA_051961035.1 Trinickia sp.
AAGAAGATTCTCGTCGATGCGGCGCAGGCCATCGATCATCTGTCCCGCATGCAAGGCAAGGGGCTTGAGGCGGGAGACGCTCGCGTTTGTTGGCCTGACTTGATGGCCTTCAAACGTTCGTTCACGGATCCGGTGCCGGCAGGGAAAGAGGAAAGCTTCAAAAAGCTCGGCATCGATTTCTTTCACGGCGCCGCGCGGTTCACGGGGCCGAACGCCCTCTCGGTCGGCGATGTGGAACTTCAGGCGCGCTACATCGTGCTGGCAGCGGGTGCCGTCCCGAAGCCGCTCGGCTTTCCCGGCGCAGAGCATGTCGTCGACAGCACGCAGTTTCTCGCGCTCGAGCGGCTGCCGCCTCGGATCGGCTTTATCGGCGGAGGGTATATTGCCGCCGAATTCGCTCATACGGCGGCGCGCGCGGGTGCGAAAGCCACCATTTTGCAGCGCCGGGACAGACTGCTGCCTCACTTCGACGAAACGCTCGTTGGCTGGCTGATGACGAAATTCGATGAGGTCGGCATCGATGTGCGTCTGAATGTGGACGTCGCGCGCGTGGAACGGCGAGCGGACACCTTATGGGTGACGACACACACGGATGGCAAGCAAGACGCGTTGCCGTTCGACCTGCTCGTTCACGCGGCCGGACGCGGCCCCGATCTTGCCCGGCTCGATTTGGACGCGGCGGGCGTCGCGGTCGAACATGGCGCGATCAAGCTCAACGCCTATCTGCAAAGCGAAACGAATCCGGCCGTGTACGCAGCCGGCGATTTCGCGGCAAAAGGGCCGCCGCTCACGCCGGTGGCTAGTCAAGATGCCAAGGTCGTCGCGGAAAATCTGCTGAACGGCAATCGGCGCAAGCCCAACTACGAGGGCATTCCCACCGTCGTCTTCACGATTCCGCCGTTGGCCTCGGTCGGCTTGACGGAAGACGCGGCGCGCAAGCAGCAACTGAAATTCCGCGTGCAACGGCAAAACGCCGAGCGTTGGTATCGAGCCCGCCATCTCGCCGAAACGGTGTATGGCTTCAAGGTGCTGATCGAGGAAGGCACGGACCGGATCCTCGGCGCGCATTTGGTCGGGCCCGGTGTGGAGGAAGTCATCAATGTCTTCGCGCTCGCCATTCGGCAGCACATCACGGCAGACGCGTTGAAGTCGACGGTGTTCGCCTATCCGACGGGCGCCTCCGACATTGCCTACATGCTGTGACGCGTGCTCCGTCGTTGCATGGGTGCACATGCGTGCGAGGACGCCAAGCGACTGGAAGCGACTTTTTCTCGTGTCTGGCGGAACAACTGCGCTCACCCGCGCGTTAACCAAACCTTAAGGTCGCCGTGCCACGCTCATGCTACCGGCTGGGTCGGTCGCGCACACGCAGCACGGCATCGACCGCTTACTGGAGCCGGCAAACGAACCGAGGACGAACTCATGTCACCGTGGACAATGTCGCTACTCGCCGTCGCTGGGTTATCGCTCGCGGTGCCGCCTCACGCGCGGGCAAGCGAACCGGCCAAAGTCATCGTCAAGCTCTCGGACGGGAGCAATGGGCATATGTCTGTCACGCTACGCCCACGGCACGTCGAGCCCGGGCCCGTGGAATTCACGATCAAGAACGAATCGCATAGCACGGTGCACGAGTTTCTATTCGCCCGTGCGCCCCAGGCCGGCGAAGCTCTGCCTTACGACAAGAAAGGTCAACAGGTGGACGAAAACAAAATCGCCGGCTTGCAGGGCGTGGAAGACCTGCGCCCAAGGGAGACCGTGACCGCCCAGTTCAACTTGGATACGGGCCGATATGTCGCGTTTTGCAATGAGCCGGGACACTTCCGAAGCGGTATGCGTACGGAATTCGACGTCGGTGCCCGCGCCGGCAAGTGATCCGCTTCGTCGATGCGCCGTCGAACCGCTGTCACGCACCAGCGGGCGATACGCTGTCATCGCCCAGCGCATGGAAAAGTTCGTCTTCCTGCGCGCAATGCAAGCGAACGATGGCATCGAGCCCGTACAGCAAGCGCTGAAATTCGCGCAGACCGTCGGCATCGGGCCCCTCGGGGGGCAAGTTTTCGGTCATTCGGGCAATTAGCCGCACAATCCGAACGATCTCGCGATGCATGCCGCTCATCGCCGCCATCGGATCCTCTCCGCCAAGGAGGCGCGCGAGGCCCGGGTAGACCTGTGCGTCGTCGTGCTGCTCGTGCGGCAACAACTGGCGGATCAGTGCGTCGTTCAGGCGAGCGAGCGCGCCCGCCACGGATGCGCTCGGAAGGCCGGGCAATGCGTCGGCCAGCGTTCTGATTTGCGCCATGACGGGCCCCAGTTGGACGTGCTCCGCCTTGAGGCGATCCGCGTCGCTGCGTGAAAGGTGATCCGTGCCCGACGCTGTCCCTCCACGCAACGCCCGCAGCGCATTGACGATCACCGCCACGTCGATGAACTCCTGAAGGATCGCGCCGGCGATCGGCGGCAAAAGCCCGGCTGCCGCGACGCCCATCGCCAGGATCGACATCGCCATGCCGGCCAGCACGCTTTGCACCGCGATTCGGCGCGCGCGTCGAGCGATGCGCACTGCATGCACGAGACGATCGAGGCGATCGACGAGCAGAACGACATCGGCAGCCTCGGATGACGCCGCCGCGCCGCGCGCACCCATCGCGACCCCAATATCGGCCGCCGCTAGCGCGGGCGCATCGTTCACGCCGTCGCCCACCATGATGACGGTGCCCTCGCGACGCGCGGCTTGGATGGCACCGAGCTTGTCGGCCGGCGTCTGCTCCGCGCGCACGTCGGTCACGCCCAGCATCGCGCCCACGGTCTCCGCCAGATCGCGCCGGTCGCCCGTCAGCATGACGAGCCGCTCGATGCCTTCTCGCCGAAGCAGGCGCAGCGCCCTCGGCGTTTCCAATCGCAATTGATCAGCCATTTGGATCGCCCCGGCCATGACGCCATCCACGCCGACGAATACCGAAGCGCCGCCTTCAAGCGCCGCCTTTCGCAGGAAGGCCTCGTTCCAAGGCGCGATTTTCACGTGAGCGCACACGTAGGAAAAACCGCCAATGGTCACCCTTTTGCCGTCGACCTGTCCCTCAAGGCCCGCGCCGGCCGTTTCCACCACGGCCGACGGAGCGAAGAGATCGACGTTGCGCTCGCGCGCCGCGATCGTCAACGCTTCGGAAATGACGTGGGCGGACGCTTGGGCCAATGAGGCCGCGAACCGGAGCACTGCGTCCTCGGTGGTGTCGGGGCCGCACGTGATCGATACGATCCGCGCGCGCCCCCCGGTGAGCGTGCCCGTTTTGTCGAAAAAGAGGATGGATGCCTCCGAGAGTCGCTCCAATGCGCCACCGCCCTTGACCAAAATGCCCCGCTTCGCGCAGCTTGATATGCCCGAGACGATAGCCACGGGCACAGCGAGAATCAAAGGGCAAGGCGTCGCGACGACGAGCACGGCAAGCACGCGTGTCACGTCCCTCGTAACAAGCCAGGTGGCCCCGGCCAACAGCAATGAAACGACGACGAAAAACATCGCATAGCGGTCCGCCAAGCGAGCGGCCGGACTGCGCTCGCGTTGCGCGGCTTGCACCATGCGAACGATGCCGGCGAGCGTGCTGTCTCCGGCGCTCGCGGAGGCAACCATTTCGAACGGCGCGCCTGCGTTGACGACGCCACTGCAGACGGCCTCGCCGGGTTGGCGCTGCGCAATCGCCGCCTCCCCCGTCAGCATCGATTCGTCCAATTCCGCGATGCTGCCGAGCATCCCGTCCACGGGGACGAACTCGCCAGTGCGAACGAGAAGCCGATCGCCGCGATGGACGGTATCGAGTGCAACCGCGTGCCATTCGTCGCGCTCCCACCGCGTTGCATGACGCGGCGCGCGACGCAGCAGCGCGGTCATCTCTCGTCTCGCGCGGCTCTGAGCATATTGCTCCAGCGCTTGGCCGCTCGCCACCATCAACGCGATGACCGCAGCGGCGAGCGTTTCTCCGAGCACGAGCGCAAGGCCGATCGCCAACCACGCGAGAATGTCGATCCCAAGCCTGCGTTTGAGCATCGCTTTCACGATGGAAACCGTCAACGCGAAGAGAACCACCGATGCGCCGGACAGCCACACTGCGCGGGCAAGTGGCTGCATACCGAGCGCCACGCAAACGCCCCCCGCTGAAAGCGTCAGCGCCGAAACGAACAGCAATACGAAGTCGATGGAGCGAAGCACTTGCGACATGGGGTAGGAAGAGGGAAAGCGAGCGGTATCGCCAATGCTAGCGTCGCGTTTCGAGCCGTCGATTGATCTGAAACAAACGCGGCAGCGGCGGGCGTGTGTTGCGCCCGTGAACACGCGGCTCGTGCCGGCGGCTTCTCGACGCGCCGAGTTGATCTCCGTCAATTGCCGCGACAGCGAAACGCACACACTATCGAAACTCGAAAGCCACCCGCTCGGAGCATGCAATGAACGATGACGACACGACCGGCGCCCCTACCGCGCCGCACAGGATCCTTATCGCAACCGATCAGTCCGCGGCATCGAAGCAGGCATTGGATTTCGCTCGGCACATCGCGCCGCCCGGAGCAAACGTTCGCATCGTGAGTGTGGCCGAAAACCCACGCACGCTGTTTCCAACTGGGGCTTTATCGACGTCCGTGCTGGATGCCGCGCGCGACGAATTGCGGCAGGACGCGGCCGACGCCGTGAACCAAGCGCGTGAGCGCTTGGCACAGGAAGACTTTCAATTGGACACGGACGTGATCGAGCTTGCGAAGCGCGGGGGCGATGTCATCCATGCGCTGCTCGAATGCGCGAGCACGTGGCAGGCCGAGATGCTGATCGTCGGTTCGCACGCGCGTCACGGATGGCTCTCTCGCTGGGTCAACGGCACGGTATCCGAGCCGCTCGTCAAGCTTTCCCATTGCCCAATATTGATCGTGCCGGCGCGCGACGAGACCCACGTGCATCGGGCCCCCAAGCGCGTCCTATTCGCACTCGACGGAAGCGACCTCGCGCTGCAAGCACTGCGGTTCGGTCTCGCTCTCGTCAAGCCCGACGCTGAACTGCGCGCCGTCTATGTCGTGGATCGCGCGGCGCAACTCGCCGATACCATGCCGACCGACGCGCTGGAAGATCTTTTCATCAAACAAGGCGAACAGGCGTTGGCGGCGGCCAAACCGGAGTTCGAGCGCGCCGGCGCGGGCCACGCGACGAGCGCCATCGTCAGCACAGCATGGACGCGAGACGACGTCGCTCAGGCGATTCTGAGAGAGGCGCAAAAGTGGGAGGCCGATCTCATCGTCATGGGCACGCACGGCCTTCGCGGCATCGCGCGCTGGCTGCTCGGTAGCGTCGCAGGGCGTGTCGCGCACGCGGCCGAGACGCCGTTGCTGTTGGTCGGCTCGCCGCAATAGCAACGGATCGTCCCCGGCTCGGAGGTACCCCATGTTCAACGTTTCCATGTCCCTACCCACCGCGCTGCTTGTCTCGTGCGTGCTCGCGGGCACCGCAGCCTCGGTCTCGGCGCAGACGGCCCCAACGCCAATCACGCATCAAAAAGTCACGTACGTGACAGGCGGCATCGGCGAAGACGAAGTCCATGCCTTTCGCCAGGTCGCCTCGCAGTACAACATGCGCATCACGCTCGCATCGAAAAGCGGCCAGTACCTGTCCGACGTCGATGTCAGCATCACTTCCGGCCGGGACGTCGTGCTCGCCGTGCGCACGGAGGGGCCGTTTCTGTTCGTTCGCGTGCCCGCGGGCCGCTATCGGATAGCCGCTCGCGACCGGCACCTCACGGAGACCAAAGAGATCACGGTGCCGTCCCGGGGCGCCGTCGATGTGCACTTTTACTGGGAAGATCCCGATCGCCATGGCGTCATACAGCTTTGTCGCCGCTGCCCGAATGCGCGCTCGCGGTGAATGCATCCGTGCGCCTCGCTCGTGATCGCCGACATCATGCCTTGTCGATCGGGGATAGCGGTTGGGGGCTGTTGATCTCGATCAGAGCGCGGCGACGCCGCAATCGCTATCGTCAATACGTTGCGACGGCAAGAGGAAAGCGGACGTGAACGGCGAGGTAGACACGGCCACTCGATCGGCGGGACGCGTGATTGCCATACGTGGCGCGGTCGTTGACATCGAATTCGAGCTTGCGCCGTTGCCGCCGCTCGACGATGCCATCGCGATCAAATGCGACGGCGGCGCATCGATCATCGCCGAGGTGCAAGCCCACCTCGATCAACGTACCGTCCGCGCACTCGCCTTGCGATCGACTTCTGGCTTGGCGCGCGGCGCCGTGGCACAACGGCTCGGTGGTGCGCTCACGGTTCCCGTCGGCGATGCGGTGCTGGGGCGTCTCGTCGATGTAATCGGCACGGCCTGCGATGCAGGGGCCCCACTGCCGCACGATACGCCGCGGCGTCCGATTCATCGTTTACCGCCGGCGCTTGCGCTGGGTCAGTCGCGCACGACGATTCTTTCGACAGGTATCAAGGCCATCGATTTGCTGACCCCCATCGCCCATGGCGGAAAAGCTGCGATGTTCGGCGGCGCGGGGGTGGGCAAAACGGTGCTCGTCATGGAATTCATCCACGCGATGGCGGAACGCTATCAGGGGATATCGGTGTTTGCCGGCGTCGGCGAGCGCTCTCGCGAAGGCCACGAAATGCTCTCCGACATGCGGGCCTCGGGCGTGCTCGAGCATGCGGTACTCGTCTATGGTCAGATGAACGAGCCGCCGGGCGCGAGATGGCGCGTTCCGCTGACGGCATTGACGATCGCCGAGTACTTCCGCGACGAGCAGCACCGCGATGTGCTGTTGCTGATGGATAACGTTTTTCGCTTCGCTCAGGCGGGCGCGGAGGTATCGGGGTCGCTCGGACGCATGCCGTCGCGCGTGGGCTATCAGCCTACACTGGCAAGCGAGGTCGCGGCGCTGCAAGAGCGGATCGTTTCGGTGGGCAACGCGTCCGTCACCGCCATCGAGGCCGTGTACGTTCCTGCGGACGACTTCACGGACCCGGCAGTGACGGCGATCGCCGCGCACATGGACAGCATGGTGGTGCTTTCGCGCTCGATGGCGGCCGAGGGCATGTATCCGGCCATCGATCCGATCGCGTCCTCGTCGGTCCTGCTCGATCCGCTCGTCGTGGGTGAGCACCACGCGCGCGTCGCGACCGATGTGCGGCAGCTCATCGAGCACCACCGCGAGCTGCAAGACGTGATCGCCCTGCTCGGCATCGACGAGCTGGGCGCACAGGACCGGTTGCTCGTGCAACGCGCGCGGCGGCTCGAGCGCTTCTTGACGCAGCCGTTCGCGGTGACCGAAGCCTTCTCCGGTCAGCGCGGCGCATCCGTCGCCATCGACGATACCCTTGCCGGTTGCAGCGCCATCGTTTCCGGCGAGTGCGACGGGTGGCAAGAAAGCTCTCTGTATATGGTCGGCACGCTCGACGATGCGCGCGCGAAGGAAGCGGCCGGCGCGACCCGTGCCGGCGCACAGGCGGCGCAATGAAGCCGTCTCGGTTGAACCTGCGTATCGCGACGCCGACGAGCGTGCCGGTCGACGCCCTGCCCATCGTCTCGTTGCGCGCCGAAGACAAAAGCGGCGCGTTCGGCATCAGGCCAGGCCATGCGGACCTCGTCACACTGTTGACGCCGACCGTCATCCGTTGGTCGGGTGCCGACGGCACGCCTGGGTTCTGCGCGGTCGATGGCGGCGTGCTGACGGTGACGCTAGGCTCGCGCGTGGACATCGCTTGCCGCGATGCCGTTCGCGGCGACGACCTGGCACGACTCGAAGAAGCCGTCCATGCCGAACGTGCCGCACGTCTGGACGCGACGCGGCGCGCACGCGTGGATGCGATGCGGCTGCACGCGCGCACGGTGCGGCAGATCGTCCGCTTTCTCAGTTCGAGCACGGGGGCCGAGACCGGATATGACCCGGATGCGTCGGAGGTGACGCGATGACGACGAACGCGCCGGACGATGAATCGAAAACCAATCACATGGTGCACGCCGCGCGTCGCGCGGCGGCCGGCGCACAGCGAGCCAGCGAGGACCGAGAGCCATCGCTAGGACGGCGGCTGGGCCAAATCGGCGTGTTGGGCTGGACCATCGTCATGCCCGCTCTGCTGGGCGTGCTCACGGGCCGCCTGCTCGATCGGCTCCTGTCGACGCACGTGCTTTTCAGCGCGGCGCTGTTGATGCTGGGTGCGGCATGCGGGCTCTGGTTCGCTTGGAGATGGATGCACCGTCAACAACGGAGCACACATGACTAACCTGCCTCTCGCCACTCAGATCGTCATCGCTCTGGCGGCCGGCTTTTCAATCGGCGCGGCGCTTTACGCGACGCTGTATTGGAACGGGTGCCTCTTCGCACGGGGACACTGGCTCGCCGCACTGCCGATGCAACTGCTGCGATTCGCGCTCGCGGCGGTAACGCTCGTCGCGCTGGCCCATGGCGGCGCGACGCTGCTGATCGCAGCGTTCGCCGGGATACTCATTGCCCGCACGTGGTTGGTGCGACGCGTACTGAGGACCCTTGCATGACACACACGCCGCTCGAATCTGTGCCCCTGTGGCACATCGGTCCGCTTTCCATTACTGCAGCGGTGCTCACCACGTGGTGCCTGATGGCGCTGCTCGCCGTCGGGGCCGCCATTGCGACGAGGCACCTTACCCTGCGGCCGTCGAAAACGCAGGCGTTGCTCGAACTGCTTGTCGAAGCCATCGATGCCCAAATCCGCGCGACGATGCAGACGGAGCCCGCGCGATACCGCGCACCGCTCGGCACCCTGTTCATCTTCGTTCTGACGGCGAACTGGTCGTCGCTCGTACCGGGTGTCGAGCCCCCCACGGCCAAGCTCGAAACCGATGCGGCACTCGCGCTGTTGGTGCTTGCCGCCACGCTTTACTACGGCATCCGCACGCGTGGCCTACGCGGCTATCTCACGACGTTCGCGCAGCCTTCCTGGCTCATGATTCCGCTCAATGTAGTCGAGCAACTGACGCGCACGTTTTCTCTCGTGGTGCGGCTCTTCGGCAATGTGATGAGCGGCGTGTTCGTCGTCGGCATCGTGCTGTCGATCGCCGGCCTGCTGGTGCCGATCCCGTTGATGGCGCTCGAGCTCTTGACCGGCGCCGTGCAAGCCTACATTTTCGCGGTCCTCGCCATGGTGTTCATCGGCGCGGCTGTCGCGGAGCCGAATTTACCGATCCCGTCCACCCACCGGAAAAGCTCATGAATGTCATCGAAATCGTCAGTCTGGCAGCGGCCGCGCTCGCCGTCTCGTTCGGCGCGATCGGTCCTGCGCTCGCCGAAGGGCGTGCGGTGGCCGCGGCGATGGACGCCATCGCACGCCAGCCCGACAGCGCCGGCACACTGTCGCGCACACTGTTCGTCGGCCTAGCCATGATCGAGACGATGGCGATCTATTGCCTCGTCGTCGCGCTGCTACTGCTGTTCGCGAATCCGTTCGTGAAATAGAAATAGGCGCGAACATGAGGATCGATTGGTCGACGCTCGCGCTGCAAACCGTCAACGTGGCGGTGCTGGTCTGGCTGCTCGCGCATTTTCTGTTCAAGCCGGTCGCGAACATGATCGCTGCGCGGCAAGACGCCGCGCGGGCGCTGCTAGCCGATGCCGAGGCACAAAAACGCGCCGCCAGCGACGATCGCCAGGCCGCACTCGAAGCGCGGCACGCCCTCGAAACGTCGCGCGAGCAAGCCATCGAGACCATCGATGCGGAGGCCGGCGCGGAAAAGGCGGCACTGCTGAAAGACGCGCAAGCCGACATCGCGCAGATGCGCTCGGAAGCACAGGCGCAACTCGAGCGCGACGCGTCGGAGCAATGGCATCGGCTCCAGGCGAGCGCCGCGACGCTCGCTGCCGATATCGCGGAAAAAGCGCTCGCTAGATTGCCGCGCGAATCGAAGATCAGCGGGTTTGTCGACGGCTTAGCCAACGCAATCGCCGCCGTGCCCGCGTCCTCGCGCGACGAACTCGCGGCGGCCGGCAATGCGCTCACGCTCAGCTTCGCTGACGCGCCCACGGCCGGCGAGCAAGCGGCGATTCTCGACGCACTTTCTCACGCCGTGGGCCATTCGTTGCAAGTGCAGATAGCGATCGACCCTTCGCTGATTGCCGGGCTCGAGTTGCGCGGCCCCCACATCGTCGTCTCCAACCACCTGCGCCAAGATCTCGACGAGATCCGCGCTTCTCTCGCCGCGACCGATGGAAAACCTGCACCCGTTTGATCTCGACGCGTGGTTGGCGGATCAGCGCGCCGCGCTGGACGAGCTTTCGCCCGGTGCCCGCGCGGAAAGTCTCGGGCGCGTCGAGCGCGTCGCCGATGGCGTGGCGCAGGTGTCGGGGCTCGCGGATGTCGCGCTCAACGAAATGGTGGCGTTCGCGCAAGGCGCGACGGGCTTCGTTCATGCCCTCGACCGCGATCTAGTGAGCGTTGTCCTGCTCGACGACACTATCGCCGTGGTCGCCGGCGAAGCGGTGACACGCCGGCGCACGGTCGTGCAAGTACCGGTGGGCGAAGGACTGCTCGGGCGCGTGATCGATACGCTCGGTCGCCCCCTCGATCGAGACGAGCCGCTCGCGCACGATGGCTGGCTACCCGTGGAACGCCCCGCGCCCGCTATTGTCGAACGCGACTCGGTGAGCGAGCCGCTCGAAACCGGCGTGCTGGCGATCGACGCCCTATTCGCCATCGGACGCGGCCAGCGCGAGTTGATCATCGGCGATCGCGCGACAGGCAAGACATCGCTTGCGCTCGATGCGCTCGCCAGCCAGAAGGACTCGGATGTCCTGTGCGTCTACGTCGCGATCGGCCAGCGCTCGACGGCGATCGAACGCGCCATCGATGCCGTACGCCGGTATGGCGACCCATCGCGCTGTGTATTCGTTGCCGCGGCGGCCGGCACCGCGCCCGGCCTCCAATGGATCGCACCGTTCGCTGGGTTTTCGATCGCCGAGTACTTCCGCGATCGAGGGCGCCACGCGCTGATCGTCATCGACGACTTGACGAAGCACGCCGCCACGCACCGCGAACTCGCCCTGCTGACACGGGAGCCGCCCGGCCGCGAAGCGTACCCCGGCGACATCTTCTATGTGCACGCGCGGCTTCTCGAGCGCGCGGCAAAACTCGCGCCGCCGCTTGGCGGCGGATCGCTGACGGCGTTACCGATCGCGGAAACCGATGCGGGCAATCTTTCGGCCTACATTCCGACGAATCTGATCTCGATCACAGATGGACAGATCGTGATGGACGCACGCCTCTTCGCGGCAAACCAGCGCCCCGCCGTCGATGTCGGGCTGAGCGTGAGCCGTGTTGGCGGCAAGGCGCAGCCACGTGCGCTGCGCGACGTGGCGGGGCGGCTGCGGTTCGACTACGCGCAATTCCTCGAATTCGAAATGTTTGCGCGCTTCGGCGCGCTCACCGATGCGCGGCTCACGGCTCAGATCACGCGTGGCACGCGCATTCGCGCGCTGCTCGCCCAGCCGCGCCTGCTCGCACTCACGACCGTGGAGCAGGTCGCCCTGCTGACCGCGCTGACGCAAGGCCTGCTCGATAGGCTGCCTCCTGATGCGATCGCCACGCTCAGAACGCGACTCGTCGCGCGTCGCACCTCGCAGCCGAGCCGGACGTCCGACGATATCGGACCCGAGACGATCGCGGCGCATGTCGAGGCCGTCCGGCAGATCGCCGCGCGGCTCGCGACGCCGGAGGACGCCGATCATCAGGAGCAGGCCCCATGAGCGCTCGCCTTTCCGATCTGACGAATCGCATTTCGACGATGCGGCAGCTCGACGGCGTGATTGGCGCGATGCGTGCCATCGCCGCCGCCCGCGTAAGCGAAGCGCAAACGCGGCTAGCCGGCATCCGCGCTTGCGCCGCGACAGTCGGCGAGGCCATTGCCGCCGTCCTGCCCCTGGCGCCCGAGCAGGCGCACGCGCAAGCGGATCGTCAAAGCGTTCATCCGCACGCCAGCATCGCCATCGTGCTTTGCTCCGAGCAGGGGTTCGTCGGCGCATTGAATGCGCGGATCGTCGAGCAAGCCCAAGCGCTAGCGCACACTCATGCTGATGCTTATCCTCACGATGCGCGACGCGAATATCTGCTCGTTGGCTCGCGCGGCCTGCCGTTTGCACGCGCGGCAGGCCTTTCGCTTGTCTGGTCCGCACCCGCCGCCGCGCATGTGGGCGACGTGGATGCGCTCGCCAGCTCGCTGATCGATGCGCTTTACGCACGCCTGGCCGCCAACCCGGATGCGACCGTATCCGTCATTCATGCAATGGCCGACTCGGCCCGGCACGTGCGCGTCGCCGAACGCCTTTTATTGCCGTTCTCGTTCGCGCGTTTCCCCATCAGCCATCAGCGCCCGACGCCGCTCGTGCAGGTTCCGGTGCGGGAGTTGCTGGCCGGGCTCGTCGAAGCCTACGTTTATACGGAGGTTTGCGAGGCGATGACGATTTCGTTCGCCGCCGAAAACGAAGCGCGCATCCAAGCGATGCTCGCCGGTCGCACGAACGTGCAGGAACGGCTCGAGCATCTCGTCGGTGAATACCGCCATTTGCGTCAGGAAGAGATCACCTCCGAAATCGTCGAACTGACCGCGGGCACGGCAGCGGTGCATTGATGCATGTCGCTACCGCAACGCATTGCGTTGCGCCGCTCAACGTACGGTATCCAAGACGATATTCATCACCGACACGAACAGCTTGTCGAGGTCGTCCTCGAGCTTCGCGCCGTCGAACGGATCGCGATTGACCGCGAACGCCGCATCGATCCGCGCCCAGTCCTGCGCGGTGAGATAGCGATGAGCAGCCGGCAAAATCACGTTCTCTTCGAGTTGCCGATGTCTTTTGTAAAACTCGGCGTAGTCGTCCACCAGGCTGCGCAATGCCGGAAGCGCCGATTCGCCGGCCAGTTCATAGCGCGTCAGGGCGTGCTCCAGATTGCGCACCTTCGATTCGCCTTCGACATGCTGCGATTCCAATTCGTCGATGACGTCGTCGAAACTTTCGGTGCGCTCGTGCAGCCGGGCGAAAAGATGAAGATCTTCTTTCGGATGATGAATCTGCTCGGGATATTCACGGATGTAGTACAGCATCGCCCGAAACACCGTGGTAGGCGGCGCGTTCTCCCCTGCTTCCAGAAGCGAAACGTAGCGCTGCATGCCCGCTATCACAGCGCACAGTTGCTGATGCTCCTTGATGATGACGGACGTTGCATCGTGCTGGTTGAGGGAACGCATGTCGAACCTCCTAGGGCAAGCATCCACTGTCCGCCTGTGAACCCGATCCATGTTGATTTAAATCAGAGACACGATCTTTCTGGACGAAAAGGCATCGGGGGCATCGGGCACCCGGCCGCGCATTCACGATCCGATGCGTCGGCGAGTTGATGCGCGTCAATCGGCTCGCGACGCGCCAAGCCCATACTGACCAAGCAACCCTTTGGCCAGACATGCTCCTGACAAATCGGCAAAGGCGAAGACATGGGGCGCGTTCGATCCAATGCTCCCCATCCATCGACGAAACGCAGCGTTCGAGGAAATCAACGATGAGCTCAAATCCCCAATCGGCAGCCGGCGAGCGCGCCGTCCATTCGCTCGATTTAACGGCGAGCGTAGCTAAGAAAATCCGTGCTGCCCTACAGTACGCCGTGCTCGCACCATCGAGCCACAACTCGCAGCCATGGCATTTCATCGTCGACGACAACTCCATCACCCTGTGCGCCGATCGCATGCGGGCACTGCCGGTGGTCGATCCCTTCGATCGCGAATTGACCATCAGTTGCGGGGCTGCCCTGTTCAATTTACGCACGGCGTTGAATCATTACGGGCTCAGCTATCGAATTACGCTCTTTCCGTCCGAAGTCGATCCTGACGTCCTTGCCCATCTGCGCGTGTTGGAAAGAGGTTTCCTAGACGACAGCCTCAACCCGCTCTTCAACGCGATACCCGCACGCGCGACGGTGCGCAGATCGTTTTCCACCGCGCCGCTGTCCGTCGAAGCGATACACGATTTGACGGAGGCGGGCGAAGCGGAAGGGGCGCACATCGCCTGCATCGATGACGCATCGAGGCGGGCACGTATCGCCGATCTGATCGCCGAGGCCGACGCACTGCAATTCGCCGATCCGTGCTTTCGGCGTGAACTCGCGTGCTGGATTCATCCGAAGCGCAGCAACGACGGCATGCCGGTCGATGCGGCCGGGGTGGCCGCGCTTCTGAATCTAGCGGTGCCCATCGCCGCGTCGGCAATCCGCACGTTCGATGTCGGCGAAGGCATGGTCGCCATCCACGAGAAGCTGTTGGCAGGATCGCCGCTGCTTCTCATCATCGCGACCGATCGCGACAACCGCGAAGCCTGGCTCGCCGCCGGCCAGGCGTTGGAACGATTGCTTTTGACCGCCACCACGCTCGGCTTGAGCGCCTCGTATTTGAACCAGCCGATCGAGATCGCGCCGCTGCGCGAGCGCCTGCGTAAGGTCGTCGGTCTCGATGCCGTGCCGCAGTTGTTGCTCAGAATCGGCCATGGGCCCGATGTCATTGAGCGTGCGCCACGCCGTCCGCTGAGCGATGTACTGTGGTGATCGCTGGGGCGACCTCGGCCTTGGGCGCGCCGTCGATCAGTTCAAGCAGCGTCTCGTGATCGATCACTTCGCTCTCTAGCAAGCGCTTGGCAATGCGCTCGAGCGGTTCGCGCCGCTCGCTCAAGGTTCTCGCCACGCGTTCATGCGCCTCGCTCAGGAGCCGACGCACTTCCTCGTCGATCATGGCCGCCGTGCCTTCGCTATAGCGGTCCGGGCCCGCGCGCACCGGGAGCAGGCCCGCATCGCTCTGGGTGTCGCCGAACGTGGAAAGGCCGAGCCGTTCGCTCATGCCGCAGCGCACGATCATATGCCGAGCCAAGGCGGTAGCGCGATCCAGATCGTTTTCCGCCCCGGTCGATATATCGCCGAACACGATTTCCTCCGCCACGCGGCCCCCGAGCAAGGCATCGATGCGATCGAGCAACTCGCTCTTGCGCAGCACGTAGCGATCCTCTGTCGGCACTTGCTGCGTGTAACCGAGCGCGGCGACCCCGCGCGGAATGATCGAGACTTTCCTGACGGGGTCGCAATGCGTGCGACTTTGGGCAACGAGCGCATGCCCCGCTTCGTGGTAGGCGATCGTGAGTTTCTCGAGCTTGCTCATGACACGGCTCTTGCGCTCCATGCCGGTCATCGCGCGATCGATTGCCTCGTCGAAGTCGGCCATTTCGATGACCGCCTTGTCGAGCTCGGCCGCATGAAGCGCGGCTTCGTTCACCACATTGGCGAGATCCGCGCCCACGAAACCCGGTGTGCGAGAGGCCAACTCAGCCAAATCGACGTCGGCCGCCAGCTTCACATGCTTCATGTGAACTTCGAGGATCTGCCGCCGGCCAGTAAGATCCGGCCGATCGATGGCGATGTGTCGATCGAAGCGTCCGGGGCGCAGCAACGCCGGATCGAGAATTTCGGGGCGGTTCGTGGCCGCCATGATGATGACGCCGGAATTCGCCTGAAATCCGTCCATCTCGACCAGCAATTGATTCAGTGTCTGCTCGCGCTCATCGTTGCCGGACAGCGGGCTCGCGCCTCTCACCTTGCCGAGCGCATCGAGTTCATCGATGAAAACGATGCACGGTGCGCACCGCTGAGCCTGCTCGAATAGATCGCGCACGCGCGCCGCGCCGACGCCCACGAACATCTCCACGAACGCCGAGCCGCTGATCGAGAAGAACGGTACCGACGCCTCGCCCGCGACGGCCTTCGCCAGCAAAGTCTTGCCGGTGCCCGGCGCCCCCACGATCAGTACGCCCTTCGGAATCTTCCCTCCAAGCCGCCGATAACGCTCGCCATGCCGCAGAAATTCGACGATCTGTTGCAACTCAGCCTTGGCCTCGTCGATGCCGGCGATATCGCCGAACGTCACGCCCATCTCCGTCTGCGCATACACCTGCGCTTTGCTTTTGCCGATGCCGGAGAAGTCGCGCATGGCGCCACGCTGGCGCGAGAGCAAGCTCCATACCACGACGAACAGCAACAACGGGA
>JBQCDS010000213.1:0-2207 GCA_051961035.1 Trinickia sp.
CCGACGTGCCGCCGGTGTTGGCCGAATGGACCAAGGTCAGCGTTCATCGCGACTGCCACGTGCAATTCCATAAGGCGCTGTACTCGGCGCCGTGCAAGCTCGTGGGTCGAACGCTGTGGCTCAAGGCAACGGACACGGCCGTGCAGTTGTTCCGCGAGCATGAACTGGTTGCCGTGCATCCACGCCTGCATCGCGCCGGCGCTCGCTCGACCGTGCGCGATCATCTACCGCCCGAAGCTCAAGCGTGGCAGATGCATGACCCGCAGTGGTGCCTGGCCGAAGCTAAGCGCATCGGCGCCGCTTGCCATGCCGTCATCCTCGCGTTGTTCAACGATCAGGTGCTGGTCAACCTGCGCGGTGCGCAGGGCATCTTGCGGCTCGAGGCCAAGGTCGGTGCGGTTCGACTCGAAGCGGCCTGTCACCGCGCGATGTCGTTTAGTAGTCCTAGATATCGAACAATCAAGACGATCCTCGATAAGGGCCTGGATCAACTGACCGAGTCCGCACAGCCCGAACTAATTGACCTTGGCGACACCTACGCCCGCGGCGGCCGCTTCTGCCGTGATCTGCCTTCCATGATGAGCCACTGAGGACCCACTATGAACCCGATTCCCGAACTAAGCCCGATGCTCAAACAACTGCGCCTGTCCGGCATTCTCGATTCGCTCGAGCAACGCAATCGTCAGGCCATCGACGGCAAGCTCGCCTACACCGATTTCCTCGCGCTGCTGATCCAGGATGAACTCGCCCGGCGCGAGCAGAAGAAGCTGAACACGCGGCTGGCGCGCGCCAGCTTCCGGCCCGGCAAGACGCTCGAGTCGTTCGACTTCGATCGGCTGCCCAAACTGAACCGTGCCGTCATCCAGGATCTGGCCACCGGCCGCTACCTGCAAGAGAACGCCAACGTGCTGATCGCCGGTCCCACCGGCGTCGGCAAGTCGCACCTAGCGCAGGCATTGGGCCATTGCGCGGCTCGCCAGGGACACGACGTCCTGTTCCTCACGCAAACCAAGTTGCTCAACATGCTGCACGCCGCGCGTGCCGTCGGCAACTACGAACGGCGACTGCAGCAACTGGTGCGCGTGCCGCTGATCATCGTCGACGACTTCGCCCTGAAGCCCATTACGGCGCCTCACGACGAAGCGTTTCATGATCTCGTCGCCGAGCGATATGAGCGTCGTGGCTCTCTGGTCTTAACCAGCAACTTGGACTTCAGTGAATGGGGCGACGCGTTCCCCGCCAACCGCATGCTCGGCGCCGCCACGCTCGATCGACTGCGCCACGGTGCTTACCGGATCATCCTCGAGGGCGACAGTTACCGCGTGCCGAAAAACATGCCGCAATTGCCCGTTTCAGGCATTGAAAAACGGGCCAAAAACTAGCATTCTTGACGGCGTTCGAAACCGCGTTTCCGAACCCTTCCAGGTGGCGCCTTTACGCCGATCTTCCCCGGCTCCATTACGCCGATCCGTGACATGGGGCTTTGGCGAGATTGTCTTCGATCATCTGGTTCCAGCATAGCGCTCACATCTACAGCTCAATAGCGCCATAGCGCCTCTTGAAAGAGCAGATTGAAGCTTGGCCGCTTGGCGCCCTCGGACCGTTGACTTTACTGGCCGTGCGATAACCGCTGCTTGCGTCCTATCCGGCCCGGTCTTCGCCGCCAACTGGGTAGGGCGGCGGTTCGCCCTGATTCTTTTCCGCGCTGGGATCCCCTTCGCTATCGTCATCAAGTGGCAAGCCGAGAAACAGCCCCGAGAAATAGCTCACCCAGAATTCCAGCCCAGACATGGTTGAAGCCTCGTCGCCCAGCTTGCCGTGCAGATCCAGCGCGGCATACACGTTTAGGAGCATCAGTGCGCAGGCCTGCTGGATCACGCGCAGATTGTCTTCGGCGTGTTCGGCAGCGATGCGATCGCCAAGCTGCTTTCGGATGTAAGCAGTGAGGCCGCACGGGTTCCAGTCACCGATCGTTTCGTATGCATCGTTTCGGCCTGCGAGGATATCCGCGAGTGACAATAGCGCGATCTTGTCTTCCGCCACCGCTTCTTCGCGTGTTATCTCACCATCGGCAGCAGCGCCGACGCGCCAGCACGCCCCCGCAACGAAATGGCGTACAAGTGCGTCGATCACTCGAGGGTCGCCGAGATAGGGCTTCTCGCTGTTGGCCTTAGCAAGCGCAATCTGAAGGCCAGATGAACCCGGTT
>JBQCDS010000214.1:0-2639 GCA_051961035.1 Trinickia sp.
AAACTCGCCGCGGGGCACCTCGATTTGCACAGCCGGCACTCGAGCATCGACTTGCCGCTGCTGGCGCAATGGGCAGCCGATGTGGGCGGCAGCGATGCCTTGCAAGCGGAAATTCGCGCCGCCAACACGAGCCAGGAGGCGCTCGCATTGGCATCGAAGCAGGGCGTTCCGTTGGGCGATGCCGTGTGTCGCCATGCGCGTGATGTCGCGAGCGGCATCGTTCCACCCGAAGTGACGGTCGAAGTCTTCGCGATCGACCGAGAGGGACGATTCGTCGGAGTCGCGCAGTGACTCGGGTTTTACTGTTGGGCGGAACGGGCGACGCGATGCGGATCGCGCGTCATCTCGCGGCGGATGATGTCTATAGCTTGGCGGGGCTCGGGAAGATTCCCGCTGACCTTCCGTGCCGCGTGCGGGTCGGCGGCTTCGGCGGCAGCGACGGGTTAGCCCGATACATCGAGACCGAACGCATCGGATTGATCGTCGATGCCACGCATCCGTATGCCGCACAAATCAGCGCGAATGCAGCGGCGGCCAGCCATGCGGCGGGCGTGGACTGCTGGGCCCTGCGTCGCGCGCCGTGGCAGCCGCAGCCCGGCGACGACTGGCGATTCGTCAGTGGGTGGGAGGCACTCAGTGGCGAATTGGCCGCCTTCGCGCGCCCGTTCTTCGCGCTGGGCCGCGCACCGCTGTCCCATCTCGACGACATTGCGGCGCACCAACACTGGACGATCCGTTGCCTCGAAGCGCACCCCGGCAACGAGCGCGCTTGCGTGATCGGGGCTAGGGGCCCCTTCACGCTGGAGGCGGAGCGGGCGTTGTTCGAGCGATGCGCCTTCGATGTGGTAATCAGCAAAAACAGCGGAGGGGGCGCAACGGAAGCCAAGCTCGAAGTCGCACGCGAGCGCGGCGTGCCCGTCATCATGTTGCGGCGTCCGCCATTGCCGGACGTGAGTCGGATCTTCGATGCGACCGATGCGCTGCTTGCGGCGCTCGAAACATTGCGCGCCGAAAACGGCCCCCGTATCATTCGGCCGGGGCACACGACGGAGTGACGCATGACGGTTTATTTTATCGGCGCCGGCCCTGGCGATCCCGAACTCGTGACAGTCAAAGGGCAACGCTTGATCCGCTGTTGTCCTGTGATTCTCTATGCCGGCTCCCTGGTGCCTGACGCCGTCCTAGCGGGCAATACGGCCGAGCGCGTCGTGAACACAGCCGAGCTCGATCTCGATGCGATCGTCGCGTTGCTATCCGATGCGCACGCAAAAGGGCAAGACGTCGCGCGTGTACATTCCGGCGATCCTTCGCTGTATGGCGCGATCGGCGAGCAGATCCGGCGTATCCACGCGCTGGGCATTCCGTATGAGATCGTGCCCGGCGTCACCGCGACGGCCGCTTGCGCGGCTGCGTTGGGGTGCGAGTTGACGCTGCCCGGCGTTTCGCAGACAGTCATCTTGACGCGCTACGCGACGAAAACGTCGATGCCCGCGGGCGAGCAGTTCGCCGATCTGGCTCGCCATGGCTCGACGATGGCGATTCACTTGGGCGTACGGCATTTGGCGCGCATCGTGGATGAACTGCGGCCGCACTACGGCGAGGATTGCCCGATTGCCGTCGTGTACCGCGCGAGTTGGCCAGATGAAGAGCGCGTGGTGGGCACCTTGGCGGATATCGTCGATAAAGTCGAGCGAACGGATATCACGCGCACTGCAATGATCCTCGTCGGTCGGGTGCTTTGCGCGGAACAATTCGACGAATCGACGCTCTACGCGCCGAATTGAGTGCCGTTGTGCGCCGGCGGCAAAGCGCCGGCCGCTTCTCTCCCTACGTTTATTCGACTTCACAACGTCGATTTCCTATGCTGTCATACCATGCCCATGCGGGGTGCACGCGCAATCGCTTCTGTTGCGCCTTGGCATTCCATTTGTGAATTGGAATCCTACGAATCTCCATAGGAAACAACGATGACGCGACAAATCTTCGTCAATCTCCCGGTGCGCGATTTGGCAAAGGCAACCGCGTTCTATGCCGCGCTGGGTGCCGAGAAAAATCCGCAATTCAGCGACGACACCGGTTCGTGCATGGTGTTGTCGGATACGATTTTTGTCATGCTTTTGACGCATGAGAAATGGGCTAGGTTCACGAAGAAGCCCATCGTCGACTCGCGGCGCGAGAGCGAGGTGATGCTGGCGCTCAGCGCCGAAAACCGCGAAAGCGTCGACACCATGACCGAAACGGCTGGGGCGCACGGCGGCACGGCCGACGTCAATCCCCAACAAGATTACGGGTTCATGTATGGCCGCAGCTTTGAAGATCCCGATGGTCATATTTGGGAAGTCATGCACGTCGATATGTCGCAGATGCCTCAGTGAACATTCGGCATGATCCGGCCGTGGCGCCGCTAACGAAAGGAAGCGTATTCGATGAGCTATGACGATCTAGCCAAGCAACGCCTAATCGATCGCTTCGAACTCGTGCCTCACCCCGAGGGCGGCCACTATCGCGAGACGCATCGCGATTCGATGCGCGTCGCGCGGATTCTCGGGCCGGCGGCTCCGGGATCGGAGGCTGCGGGCATTTCAAGGTCGGCGTCCACCTGCATCTATTACATGCTTTGTGACGGGGCTTATTCGGCG
>JBQCDS010000215.1:0-2167 GCA_051961035.1 Trinickia sp.
CCTTATTTGCCGCCGAGCGTTACAAACAGGGTAAGGAGCCCCAGCATGCCGATAATCATGGCGAACGCGTAGTGGTAGATGTAACCGGATTGCAGGAAGCGGATCACGCTCGCGAACCAACCGATGAAGCGTGCGCTGCCGTTGACGACACCGTCGATGACCACGACGTCGCCTTCTTTCCACAGGCCGCGGCCGAGAGCCACCGCCCCGCGTGCAAAGACGACTTCGTTGATCTTGTCCATGTAGTACTTGTTCTCAAGCAGCGTGTAGATCGGGCCGAACGCGCGACGAATCACCGCCGGCAGATCGGGACGCTTCAAGTACAAGAACCACGCGGTGAGGAAGCCCGCGATGGCCAGCCACAGCGGCAACGCCGCGACCGAGTGCAGCCCCATCTGCGCCCAACCGTGGAATTCCTTGCTCATCTCTTCGATTGCCGTGTGGTTTTCGCCGATGAAAACGACCTTGTCGAACGCCACGCCGTGCGCGAAGAAGTTGCCGTAGATCATCGGACCGATCGCGATCGCACCGATGACGACGGACGGAATCGCCAGCAAGACGAGCGGCACCCACACGACCCACGGCGTTTCATGCGGCTCGTGCGCATGACCGTGATCGTCATGACCGTGCCCATGACCATGATCGTCGTGGCCGAGCTCGCTGCCGTGCGCAGCCGATTCCGCGCCGTGACCATTGCCGAAATCCTTCGGATGACGGAAACGCTCTTCGCCGTGGAACACCATGAAGTACATACGGAACGAATAGAGCGCCGTCACGAACACACTGGCGACGACCGCGAAGTACGCGAAGCCCGAGCCCGGCAAATGCGACAAGCCCACGGCGTCGATGATCGAATCCTTCGAGTAGAAACCGGCGAAGAAAGGCGTGCCGCACAGCGCGAGCGTGCCCATCAGCGACGTGAACCAGGTGATCGGCATGTACTTGCGCAGGCCGCCCATGTTGCGCATGTCTTGGTCGTGGTGCATGCCGATGATGACCGAACCGGCACCGAGGAACAGCAGCGCCTTGAAGAACGCGTGCGTCATCAGGTGGAACACCGACACCGAGTAGGCCGAAGCGCCGAGCGCGACCGTCATGTAGCCGAGCTGCGAGAGTGTGGAGTACGCCACCACGCGCTTGATATCGTTTTGAACGATACCGAGCAAGCCCATGAACAGCGTCGTGATCGCACCGATCACCATGATGAACGACAGCGCCGTATCGGACAGCTCGAACAGCGGCGACATGCGCGTGACCATGAAGATGCCGGCCGTCACCATCGTCGCCGCGTGAATCAGGGCCGAGATCGGCGTCGGGCCTTCCATCGAATCGGGCAGCCACACGTGCAGCGGGAACTGCGCCGACTTACCCATCGCACCGATGAACAGGCAGATGCAGGTGACGGTGATCAGCGCCCAATGCGTGCCCGGGAACGTCAGCGCGGCAAGCGCCTCGCGCTTGGCGAAGACATCCGTGTAGTTCATCGAGCCCGCGTAGGCCAGCACGAGGCCGATGCCGAGCAGGAAGCCGAAGTCGCCGACGCGGTTCACGAGAAACGCCTTCATGTTCGCGTAGATGGCGCTTTCACGCGTGAAGTAAAAGCCGATCAGCAGGTACGACACGAGGCCCACCGCTTCCCAGCCGAAGAACAGCTGCAGGAAGTTGTTGCTCATCACGAGCATCAGCATCGAGAACGTGAACAGCGAGATATACGAGAAGAAGCGCTCGTAACCGTCGTCCTCGGCCATGTAGCCGATCGTGTAGATGTGCACCATCAGCGACACGAAGGTGACGACGCACATCATCATCGCAGTGAGCGAATCGACGAGGAAGCCGATCTCGAACTTGATCGAGCCCACCTTCATCCATTCATACACCGTCGCGTTGAAGCTCGCGCCTTGCATGACGTCGGCGAAGACGATGGCCGAGAGGATGAAGGCGATCAGCACGCCGAGGATCGTGACTCGGTGGCTACCCTTGCGCCCTACCACCTTCCCGCCAAGACCCGCGATCAGCGAGCCGGCGAGCGGTGCGAGCGGGATCGCCAGCAGCAGGTTTTCATTGAGTGTCGTGGACATAACCGCAGTGCCTGAATTTAACCTTTGAGCTGATCGAGATCCTCGACGTTGATCGTGTCGAGGGTACGGAACAGAGTCACGAGAATCGC
>JBQCDS010000216.1:0-2445 GCA_051961035.1 Trinickia sp.
GACATTCATGTGGCCGTCAACGTCTCCGCGCGCCAACTGCGTCAGGCGCGATTCAGCGAACACGTGAAGGCCGTGCTCGCTGAAAGCGGCCTTTCTCCACGGCTGCTCGAGCTCGAGCTCACGGAAAGCCAACTGATGGCGAACATGACCGCCGGCGTCGAGGCGATGCGCCAATTGCGCGCGGCCGGCATCCGCCTATCGCTCGACGATTTCGGTACCGGCTATTCCTCGCTGTCGTATCTGCAATCGTTCCCGGTCAACAATTTGAAGATCGATCGCGCTTTCGTGAAGCCATTGCCACGTGCCGGGCAGCCGATCGTGACGGCCATCATTTCGATGGCGCACAGTTTCGACATCGACGTCGTTGCCGAGGGCGTCGAAGAAGACGCGCAACTGGCTTGGCTTACCGACGCCGGGTGCGACAACGTGCAGGGATACCTCACCGGCAGGCCGATGCCGCTCGAGCGCATTACCGAGCTGTTGCTGAGCGAATGCGAGGGATCGGCACCCGTGGCTTAGGGCTATGCGCTTCGAGAAGCGCGTATCATGGCTCGCTCGCCGATTGAACTCGCGCTGCTCTCGAGCCGCGTGCCCTTCTCACGCTTATGGATTCGCACGATCTGGAACGCCTCACTACGCTCGCGATGCCGTTCGGCAAATACAAGGGCAGACTCATCGCCGATTTGCCCGGCCATTACCTCAATTGGTTCGCGCGAGAAGGCTTCCCACCCGGAGAGATCGGCCGCCTGCTCGCGCTGATGCAAGAGCTCGATCACAACGGCTTGCGGCCATTGTTGGCACCGCTTCGCCACCGTGCCGATGCGAACGATAGCGGCTCAAAGAAATAGCGGCGGCACTGTTCAGAGCCGTTAGTTGGGACTCCTAAAGACTCTGAATACTCGTTCAATCCAGTCGACATATAAAACTGCAAGCCTGGTTGCGTCGCATACACGTCGAGCACGCGGCCCGAACCGTGTTCGTTTCGTTCATGATCCGATGCTCGGTTAGTCGCCTTCACGCCGTGCTGCGCAGTTGCTTCGCGCGAAGACGATGTGTGATTGAGGTTGCCGCCGGGCACTCAGCACCGAACATGCCATTCGAAACGCCGATCGCGTCGCGCATAGTGCGACTTATCCCCAGTTTCTGTTGGCAATGCTGTGGACAAGCTGCAGATTGTTCGCGTAAGTTGTTGATTGAATAGAGAGACCGACACGTTGCACGCCATTGCGTTGCGACCGGTCCAGCCGCATGCCGCTTTTCTCGTCGATGGAAATGTCAGCCATGCTTAAGAAGCTCGTTTTGCTGTTCGCCATGCTCGCCGTCACGTTATCCACCGCGTTCGGCGCTGTGGTCGACGTGAACACCGCCGATCGAGCGACACTGGAAACGCTAAAGGGCATCGGCCCCGTCAAATCGCAAGCGATCATCGACGAACGAACCAAGCACGGGCCGTTTGCCGACGCCGACGATTTGGCTCGACGCGTGAAAGGGCTCGGCGCGAAGTCCATTGATAAACTCGAAGCGCAAGGGCTGACCATCGGCGGCCCTTCCACTTCACGCACCGGCGTCACGCACCCGCAACCACAACCGCATCCAGCAACCGCATCGCCCGCGCTCGTTGCGGCGCCGTCGGCTTCGGCTTCAGCCTCGCCCGTGCAAGAATCCAAATCGAAGAAAAACAACAAGCATAAAAGCAAGAAAAACAAAACCAAGGCCGCTTCGGCAGCATCGGGGGCTTGATCGGCCGGACGGCCATTCCCGCGCCGCACGGCGCATTCCCTCGGCGTCCCACCGTGCTGGGCAGCGCCGCTTCAGCAGGAGCGTCATCATGGGTTTAATCGATATGGTCAGTTCTTTCCTCGGCAGCAAGGGAGCCGGCGGACAGGAACAGAACGTCATTACCGCCGTGACGGATTTCGTCAACCAGCAGCCGGGCGGATTGGAAGGCCTCGTTCAGCAATTCCATCAGCAAGGCGCGGGGGAAATGATCCAATCGTGGATCGGCAACGGCGCGAACCAAACGGCCACGGCCGATCTCATCCAGAAGGTGGCGGGATCGAGCGGCCTAAGCGAGTTGGCCGGTAAGCTCGGCGTTTCGCCGGAGCAAGCGTCGAGCGTACTGACCCAAGTGCTGCCGCTCGTGGTCAATCATGCGACGCCGGGCGGGCAACTCCCGCAAGGAGGACAGCTCGATGCCGGCAGCGTGGCCACATCGATCCAGAACGCCGGTGGTCTCGCCTCGCTCGCCGAGGGCTTTTTGGGCAAGAAGGAACGTTGATTGGCCGAAGCCGGTGCCACGCGGCTGCGTCCGCCGCCGGCCATCCGGCCGGTTACCGGGTGCGGGGGGGGCGGCAACCACAAAGGACCCACCCACGAGGCAGGCGAACCCCGGCGCAAATAGGCGGGGGGAGTCAGAATTTGTGACTTTTTCAATATGATCGAAAA
>JBQCDS010000217.1:0-2738 GCA_051961035.1 Trinickia sp.
AGATGAAACCGGAGGAGTTTGCGCGCATCACCGAAGTCACGTACCTCGGCTATGTCTGGGGGACGATGTCCGCGCTCAAACGCATGCGCGAGCGCGATCGCGGCGTCATCGTGCAAGTGGGCTCGGCCCTCGCGTATCGCTCGATTCCCTTGCAATCGGCCTACTGCGGCGCCAAGCACGCGATTCGTGGCTTCACCGATTCGCTGCGCTGCGAGCTGTTGCACGAGAAGAGCGGCATCCATCTCACGATGGTGCAAATGCCGTCGCTCAATACGCCGCAGTTCGATTGGGCCGAAAGCCGCATGCCCGGCGCACCCAGGCCGGTCGCCCCCGTCTTCGAGCCCGAAGTGGCCGCGCGCGCCATCGTCTGGGCGGCGACGCACCGTCGGCGCGAACTCTATGTCGGGCTTCCCTCGATGAAAGCGATCATCGCCAATAAGTTCATCCCCGGCTATTTGGATCGCTATTTGGCGAAGCGCGCCTTCGGCGGGCAGCAGCGCGAGAGCCCAACCCAGCCCGATCACGCCGTCGATCTATGGAATCCAGTGCATGGCGCGCACCGCTTGCGCGGCTCGTTCAGCGGCGAAGCGAAATCGTCGTGCGCGTCGCTATGGCTCGACACGCACCGGGGAACCGCACTCGGTGCGGCACTGGCAGTGGGCTTTATCGCGTTGCTCGCGCGCAAAAGGCCCGCTTCCCACGCATGACCGCTTACCGATCAGGCACGCGCGCGTGCCCACGATGCCGCGCGCGCCTAGGCTTCTTCTGCATCCACAATACTTAGGGCTCCTTCTTACCCGGCAGGACCGAAGCCATCACCTGCTTAGCCGTGTTGACGATGACACTGCCCTCGTCGGGATCGCCCTCCATCAGCGTACGCATGAACTTGCGCGCTTGCACGAGTGTCACGTGCGGCGGCAGCGGCGGTACATCCGGGTCCGTCTTCACTTCGAGCACCACGGGCCGCCCCGCCGCAAGCGCTTCGTCCCAAGCGGGACCGATCGCCTCGGGCGTATCGACGTATATGCCCTTGAGCCCGATCAACTCGGCGAATCGATGGAACGGCACGTTGGGCAGATCCTGCGATCCCTCGAACTTCGGATCGCCTTCCATGACGCGCTGCTCCCAGGTCACCTGATTCAGATCCTCGTTGTTCATGACCATGCATATCCACCGGCCGTCCTTCCACTTCTGCCAATACTTGGCGACGGTGATCAACTCGGCCATGTTGTTCATCTGCATGGCGCCATCGCCCACCATCGCGATGACGGGCCGGTCCGGATGCGCGAACTTGGCGGCGATCGCATAAGGCACCGCGGCCCCCATCGACGCGAGGCCACCCGAGAGCGATCCCATCATGCCGCGCCGCATCTTGATGTCGCGCGCATACCAATTCGCGCACGAGCCGGAATCGCTCGTCAAAATCACGTCGGACGGCAGCTTCGGCGATAGTTCGGTGAAGATCCGTTGCGGATTGACACCGCGCTTGACCGGTTCCTTCGCGCGCTTGTCGAGCGTTTCCCACCACTCCGACGTCCAGCCCTCGATCCGTTTGCGCCAAGCATCCTCGGTCTTCTGATCGAGCAGCGGCAGTAGCGCGCGCAAGGTCTCGGCGCTATCGCCAACGAGATTCACCTCCATCGGATAGCGCACGCTCAGCATGTCCGCGCCGATGTCGATCTGCACGCCGCGCGCATCGCCCTCCTTCGGCAGAAACTCCGAATACGGAAAGCCGGAGCCGATCATGAGCAGCGTATCGCAATGGGTCATCAGCTCCCAGCTCGGCTTGGTGCCGAGCAAGCCGATCGAGCCCGTCACCCACGGGTACTCGTCGGGCACCACCGCCTTTCCGAGCAGCGCCTTCGCCACGCCGGCCTGCAATCGTTCGGCCACGGCGATCACTTCATCGGTGGCGTGCAGCGCGCCGGCTCCAACAAGCATCGCCACGCGGCTACCCGCATTGAGCACCTCGGCCGCGCGCGCGAGATCCGCCGGCTCGGGCAGTATGCGCGGGCGCGAATAGCCCACCCCCGAGTGTGCGGTGCCGTGCTTGCGCGGCGGGGGCGTAAATTCGAGCTCCTGGAGATCGTTCGGCAGAATGATCGCCGTCACTCGGCGCTGCGAGAGCGCGATGCGCACTGCGCGATCCACCATGTGCCGCACCTGCGCGGGCACGCTCGCTTGTTCGACGTAGGCACCCGCGACATCCTTGAGCATCGAAGCGAGATCGACTTCCTGCTGATAGTGCGACCCGAGCGCCGCGCGCGCCTGCTGTCCACAAATCGCGAGCACCGGCATATGATCGAGCCGGGCGTCGTAAAGGCCCGTCACGAGGTGCGCGGCGGCAGGGCCGGACGTGGCGCTGCACACGCCCAGCTCGCCCGTAAACTTCGCGTAAGCGCTCGCCATGAACGCGGCCATCTCTTCGTGACGAGCCTGTATGAATTCGATCTTGCCGCCCGCGCGCCGCAGCGCGCCGAACATGCCGTTGATGCCGTCGCCGGGGTAGCCGAACATGCGCCGCACGCCCCACTCGTGCAATCGCTCGACGATAAAGTCACCCACCGTTTGCGCCATCTGTGCCTCCGCTATGGTTAGTTCCAGAGACTTGATATCGCGCAAGAAGCGCGCCCCTCGGCGCGGCGCCAAACCCCGCCCGCCGGCGTGACACAGTTTATGTAAACAAACATTAAAACCCAAACACAACCTCAATTATCTCGTCACCCTCATCATAATAA
>JBQCDS010000218.1:0-2037 GCA_051961035.1 Trinickia sp.
GCGCCGCTTGAACCCGAGCCACAAGCCCGGCAGAGAGCACCCGATCAATTTTTTGCCGAAAATTCGAAAGGTTAACGATGAACATGCCCAGCGCGGAATTCTCCACGTCGGATACCACTCCTTCCCATGAAGCCGATTCGATCGGTGCCACCGTGCTCATGCGCGCCCTGGCCGACGAAGGCGTCGAGGTGCTCTGGGGTTATCCAGGCGGCGCGGTACTGTATATCTACGACGAACTCTATAAGCAGGACAAAGTCCAGCACGTGCTCGTGCGCCATGAGCAGGCAGCCGTTCATGCGGCCGACGCCTACGCGCGCTCGACGGGCAAGGTTGGCGTCTGTCTCGTGACATCGGGCCCCGGCGTCACGAATGCCGTGACCGGCATCGCCACGGCCTACCTCGATTCGATCCCGATGGTGATCATCAGCGGGCAGGTGCCGACGGCCGCGATCGGCCTCGATGCGTTCCAGGAGTGCGACACCGTCGGCATTACGCGGCCATGCGTGAAGCACAATTTTCTCGTGAAGGATGTGCGCGACCTCGCCGCGACGGTCAAGAAGGCGTTCTACATCGCGCGCACGGGGCGTCCCGGGCCGGTGCTGATCGACATCCCGAAGGACATTTCGAAAACACCTTGCCAGTACGAGCCGCTCAAAAGCGTTTCGCTGCGCTCGTACAACCCCGTCACGAAAGGCCATTCGGGCCAAATTCGCAAAGCCGTCTCGCTGCTGCTGTCGGCCAAGCGCCCCTACATCTACACGGGCGGCGGGATCATCCTGGCCGATGCGTCGCGCGAGCTCAATCAGTTCGCCGATCTGCTCGGCTATCCCGTCACGAACACCCTCATGGGGCTCGGCGGCTATCGCGCAAGCGATAAGAAATTCCTCGGCATGCTCGGCATGCACGGCACGTACGAAGCCAACATGGCGATGCAGCACTGCGACGTCCTGATCGCCGTCGGCGCTCGCTTCGACGATCGCGTGATCGGCGATCCGCAGCATTTTTCGTCGCGCCCGCGCAAGATCATCCACATCGACATCGATCCGTCGTCGATCAGCAAGCGCGTGAAGGTCGATATTCCGATCGTCGGCGACGTCAAGGAAGTGCTCAAGGAGATCATCGAGCAATTGCAGCACGCCGAGCATGGCCCCGATGCCGAAGCGCTGCGAGAATGGTGGAAGGAGATCGAGGCCTGGCGCGCGAAGGATTGCCTCAAGTACGACCGCACGAGCCAGATCATCAAGCCGCAGTACGTCGTGGAAAAGCTGTGGGAACTGACCGACGGCAACGCGTTCGTTTGCTCGGACGTCGGCCAGCATCAAATGTGGGCCGCGCAGTTCTATCGCTTCGACAAGCCGCGCCGCTGGATCAACTCGGGCGGCCTCGGCACCATGGGCTTCGGCCTGCCGGCCGCGATGGGCGTGAAGATGGCGCACCCCGATTCGGACGTCGTCTGCATCACGGGCGAAGGCTCGATCCAGATGTGCATCCAAGAATTGTCCACGTGCAAGCAGTACGACACGCCCGTCAAGATCATCTCGCTGAACAACCGTTATCTGGGCATGGTGCGCCAGTGGCAACAGATCGAATACAGCAAGCGCTACTCGCATTCGTACATGGACGCGCTGCCCGATTTCGTCAAGCTCGCCGAAGCGTACGGCCACGTGGGTATCCGCGTTGAAAAAACGGCCGATGTCGAGCCGGCGCTGAAGGAAGCGCTGCGCTTGAAGGATCGCACCGTGTTTCTCGATTTCCAGACCGATCCGACAGAAAACGTCTGGCCGATGGTTCAAGCCGGCAAGGGCATCAGCGAAATGCTGCTCGGCGCCGAAGACCTCTAAAGACGAAACGAAGAACGGCGTCCAAGCGCGCTCGCTCGCTGCCATGCGTCCTCACGAAGGGCGCATCCGCGCGAGTTCGACGCGGGCTTCACGCCGCTGGCAATCGACATCTGGATAAACGGGAAAGCAACATGAGACATATCATCTCCGTCTTGCTGGAGAACGAACCGGGTGCGCTCTCGCGCGTGGTCGGTCT
>JBQCDS010000219.1:0-2869 GCA_051961035.1 Trinickia sp.
GAGATACCCTCGAGCTTCTTTTCGTTGACGAGTTCGGCGATGCGCTCGAGCAGCGAGCGCTTGTTCACCTGATAGGGGAGCTCGTCGACGATGATCGCCATGCGCTGACCGCGGTCGATCTCCTCGAAGTGCGTGGCGGCCCGCATGACGACGCGGCCGCGCCCGGTGCGATAGCCGTCGCGCACGCCGGCTACACCGTAGATGATGCCGGCCGTTGGGAAATCGGGCGCGGGAATGATCTCGATCAGCTCGTCGATGCTCGCCTGCGGATTCTTGAGCAGATGGTGGCAGGCGTCGACGACTTCGTTCAGATTGTGCGGCGGGATGTTCGTCGCCATGCCGACTGCGATGCCCGAGGAACCGTTGATCAGCAGATTCGGAATGCGCGCCGGCAGAATCAAAGGCTCGCTTTCGCTGCCGTCGTAGTTCGGCCCGAAATCGACGGTTTCCTTGTCGATGTCGGCCAGCAACTCGTGGCCGATCTTGGCCATGCGGATTTCGGTGTACCGCATCGCGGCGGCGTTGTCGCCGTCGATCGACCCGAAATTGCCCTGACCGTCGACGAGCATGTAGCGCAGCGAGAAGTTCTGCGCCATGCGCACGATCGTGTCGTACACCGCGGTGTCGCCGTGCGGATGGTATTTACCGATGACGTCGCCGACGATACGCGCGGATTTCTTATAGGCGCGGTTCCAGTCGTTGTTCAGCTCGTGCATCGCGTACAGCACGCGGCGGTGCACCGGCTTCAAGCCATCGCGGACGTCGGGGAGCGCCCGCCCCACGATCACGCTCATGGCGTAATCGAGGTAGGAGCGGCGCATTTCCTCCTCGAGGGAGATCGGCAGAGTCTCTTTGGCGAATTGATCCATTATCCGTATCTTTGTCGGGCGCGAGCGGAGCGAAAACGAAGCGCGCCGCCCGCCGCCGCGGGCCCGGCAGGAGGCGCCGGGCATCACGCGATTCTAGCATGGCCGTGATCCGCGCCGAGCCCCGGCCACGTACTCCCCCACGTACCTGCCGGTCGACGGCGCCCAGCGCCGCCTCTTTCCAATGCGACGGTAACTGATTGTTACTCTCAGTTACAGAACGCTCGAGGCGCCGGTTTGGCACGCAACGTGCGAGCCGCGATCGCCCCGAAACCCCCGCCCAGCCTAGCTGTTGCGGGGGCACCACATTCGAAAGAGCCGACCGGAAACGGTGGGATTTTTTTTTCGTAAGAAGGGAACGATATGGCAAAATGCCAACGCACTTGCTTAGACGCTGCTCGAAGTGTCCACAGGGTCGCGCGCTTTTTTGTGCCGCACCAATGTTATACTCCGAGCAATGTATGACGTGTCTTTGTCATCAATACTCGCAGTAAACCTGCGGTAATCTCAATTTCGAGAGGAGAAATATGAATAAATTTTCAAAGCTCGCGTTCATTGCAGCTACCGCAGTGATGGCTGCATCCGCATCGGCACAGTCGGTGCCCGCGTCGCGACAAGCTACGAATGATAACTGGGTGAACGGCACCGGCGAATACGTGTGGATGAACGGCACGAACGAGCTTTGCTGGCGCGATGCGTTCTGGACGCCGGCTACGGCCAACGCGAAGTGCGACGGCGCGCTCGTCGCGCAAGCTCCGACGCCGCCGGCACCGGCTGCTCCGGCCGCTCCGGTCATCACGAGCCAGAAGGTGACGTACCAAGCCGATTCGCTGTTCGACTTCGACAAGGCCGTGCTGAAGCCGGCTGGCAAGGCGAAGCTGGACGACTTGGCCACGAAGATCGAAGGCATGAACCTGGAAGTCGCCGTGGCGACGGGCTACACGGACAAGATCGGTTCGGACAAGTACAACGACCGTCTGTCGCTGCGCCGTGCGCAAGCTGTCAAGGCTTACTTGGTCAGCAAGGGCGTGCCGGCCAACAAGATCTACACCGAAGGCAAGGGCAAGCGCAACCCGGTCAAGACGGACTGCTTCCAGAAGAACCGCAAGGCGCTCATCGCGTGCCTGGCACCGAACCGTCGCGTGGAAGTCGAAGTCGTCGGTACGGAACAAGCGAAACAGCAGTAAGCAGGCTTCCCGCTTCGCAAAAAACCCCGCTCCGGCGGGGTTTTTTTCTGCTCGCGGCTGCCCGGCGGCCACCCGGGGCCGGCCCGCTTTTGCCGCAGCGCGCAACCCTCGATATACTCAGCCCTAATCCCGGTCTCCCCCCTCTCGCACGCTATGACGAATGCCGATCCCCACGAGTTAAGGAAATTCAGTGAACTTGCACATCGTTGGTGGGATCCGAACGCCGAATTCAAGCCGCTGCATGAGCTGAACCCCGTCCGGCTCGGCTGGATCGACGCCCATGCGCACTTGCCCGGCAAGCGCGTGCTCGATATCGGCTGCGGCGGTGGCATCTTGTCCGAATCGATGGCCGGTCTTGGCGCTCAGGTGAAAGGTATCGATTTGTCGAACGAGGCGCTTGGCGTAGCCGATCTGCACAGCCTCGAGAGCGGCATCACCGTCGAGTACGAAGAAATCGCGGCTGAAGCGTTGGCTGCCCGGGAGCCGGGTAGCTACGACGTCGTCACTTGCATGGAGATGCTCGAGCACGTGCCCGATCCGGCGGCGATCGTCAAAGCCTGCGCGACGCTCGTCAAGCCAGGCGGATGGGTCTTTTTCTCAACGCTGAACCGCAACGTCAAGTCGTACCTGCTCGCTGTCATCGGCGCCGAATACATTGCGCAAATGCTGCCGAAGGGCACGCACGATTACGCCCGTTTCATCCGCCCGTCGGAACTCGCGGGCTTCGCCCGCGCGGCCGGCATTCGCGAGGTCGAGGTCAAAGGCATCACGTACCGCCCACACGGCAAAAACTTAGGGCTTTCCGACGATACTAGC
>JBQCDS010000220.1:0-2954 GCA_051961035.1 Trinickia sp.
CGCAGCGTCACGCCGAACGCCAGTTCGACGAGGCCGCCATACTTGATGTTGCCGGCCAACTGGAACGGCAGCGTGCCCCGCGAGCGGCCCATGCCGAAGTCGCGGTAGAACGCGGCGCCGCGAGCGAAGATGACCGGCACCGTCGCCAGCGTGATGACGTTGTTCACGACCGTGGGCTGGCCGAACAGCCCGGATAGCGCCGGCACGGGCGGCTTCGCGCGAACGACGCCGCGCTTGCCCTCGAGCGATTCGAGCAGCGCCGTTTCCTCGCCGCATACGTACGAGCCCGCACCCTTGGCTACTTCGAGCTCGAACGCGTGCGGCGAGCCGAGCACGTGCTCGCCGAGCCAGCCGGCCGCGCGCGCCTTCTCGATCGCGGCGTTCAAGACGGCGATCGAATGCGGATATTCGCTGCGCACGTAGATGTAGCCGCGCGTCGCACCCGTCGCGATGCCCGCGATGATCATGCCTTCGATCAGTGCGAACGGATCGCCCTCCATGGCCAGGCGATCGGAGAACGTGCCCGAATCGCCCTCGTCGGCATTGCACACGATGTACTTTTGCGCGGCTTTGGCTTCGCGCACGGTGCGCCATTTGATGCCGGCGGGGAATGCCGCGCCGCCCCGGCCGCGCAGGCCTGATTCGAGCACCGTTTCGCAGGCCGCTTCGGCGCTCATGCCGAGGGCTGCGTTCAGCCCCTTCAGCCCGCCGTGTTCGAGATAGTCTTCGATCGAAAGGGGATCGGTAATGCCCAAGCGGGCAAACGTCAAGCGCTGTTGCTGCTTGAGGTAAGGGATGTCGTCGACGATGCCGACCGAGCGTGCGTGCGTGCCGCCCGTCAGCCACCCGGCGTCGAACAGCGATGCGACATCGCGTGCTTCGATATTGCCGTAGCCGACACGGCCGTCGCGCGTCTGCACTTCGACGAGCGGCTCCAGCCAAAGCAGGCCGCGAGAGCCGTTGCGGACGAGTTCGATGGCAAGCCCGCGGCGCGCCGCCTCTTGCTCGATCGCGGCAGCCACCGCATCAGCGCCCAGCGCCAATGCCGACGAGTCGCGGGGGACGAAAACGCGCGTCGTCATGCGTGCTCCTTGGAGTTGGCGATGTTCGCCTGCGCGCTGGCGCGGGCCTCGTCGAACAGCGCGTCGAATTTCTGCGGCGTGACTTTGACGTGCAACTCGCCGTTGATCGTCATCGAGGGCGACAGCGCGCATTGACCGAGGCAGTAGACCGATTCCAACTCGACCTCCCCGTGGCCGGCATGATCGCTCACGCCTGCCGCGCCCGCCGCATGCGCCGCATCGAAGCGGCAGCCCGTGCGGCCTTCGATATGTCGAGCCAGCGCTTCAGTACCCATGCTGCGGCAGGCTTCGGCGCGGCACAGCGCCACCGTGACCGGCGCGGGCGGTTGCGAGCGGAAGTGGTGGTAGTACGTGATGACGCCGTGCACTTCGGCGCGCGACAGATTGAAGGCGCGCGCGAGCGGCGCGACGACGTCGGGCGGGACGAAGCCCGCATCGTCTTGAATGGCGTGCAGCACCGCGATAAGCGATGCGCCCGGCGCGGCGTGTTTGCGGACGAGTTCGTCCGGTGCCGGGACGCTGGCATGTTCCAAGGTGGGGCTCCTCTAAACTCCTATGCTGCACTGCTATATGCACTTGCTAGTCATATAGCCTGCATATATGCTGGGCTCAAGCCGTTGTTTCCGAACAATAGGCGCGCGAAATGCGTTGTGCAATAGGAAATCGGGCTTCATAAATGATTGAGATCAAATGCGTCACGCAATTGGTCGTACGCGACAGCGCGGGCCGTGAGGCGAGCCTCACGGACATCGTGCCGTTGCTTGCGCTGGTGGACGAGACGGGCAGCATCGCGCAAGCAGCCGGCGAACGGCAACTCTCGTATCGGCACGCATGGGGGCTGCTACGTGCGCTCGAGTCGCGGCTGGGCGGCGAGCTGATTTCGAAGGAACGCGGCAAGGGATCGGCGCTTTCGGCGTTGGGGCGAGCCGTGGTTCAGGCGCAGCGCGCATGCGCCGAGCGGCTCGATGCGCCTTTGAAGCAATTGGCGGGTGAGGTTGCCGCCGAGCTGAACCGGCAACTCGGCGCGAGCGGCACGACGCGCATCCATGCGTCGCACGGCTATGCGGTGGCGGCGCTCGTGACGCAGATGAACGTGTCCGACGCGGCAGCCGTCGATATCAAATACCGGGAAAGTGCCGAAGCCGTGGCTGCGCTCGCGCGCGGCGAATGCGATCTCGCCGGTTTCCATTTGCCGCGCGGCGCGTTCCGCGAGTTGTGCGCGGACATATACCGCCGATGGCTGGACCCGAGGCGGCACGTGCTGGTTTATCTGACGGCGCGGACGCAAGGGCTTTTTCTCGCCAAGGGCAATCCGAAAGGGGTGCGCGGCCTCGAGGATCTCGCGCGCGCCGACGTGCGGTTCGTCAACCGCCAGCCCGGTTCCGGCACGCGGCTTTTGCTCGATCTCGCGCTGAACAGCATCGGCATCGATCCGGAGCGCATCAACGGTTATGAATCCACCGAATTGACGCATACGGCGATTGCGGCTTTCGTCGCGAGCGGCATGGCCGATGCCGGTCTTGGCGTGGCGCCCGCCGCGCACCATTTCGGGCTCGATTTCGTGCCGATCGTCGACGAGGATTACTACTTCGCCTGCGATCGTTCGCGGCTATCGGCGCAGCCGCTGGCTTCGGCGCTGGCCGTGCTGCGCAGCACCGAATTTCGCGAACACGTGTCCGCGCTCGAAGGCTACGACCCCACGCATTGCGGCGATATCGTCGATGTGACAGCGGGCCTGCGCGGCGCGCCGTTTTCGGATATCGTTCCGGCCGCACGATAAGCACCTTCGCGGCGGGCGCAGCAGCGTCCAGCTAGCGTGGTGTGTTTACGCGTGTAATACATGCGGGCGCAGGCGCGGCGCGTTCTGGGTTA
>JBQCDS010000221.1:0-23139 GCA_051961035.1 Trinickia sp.
GAAGCGCATCAGGGTTGGATCGACGTTGTACGGAACGTCGTCGAGCAGCGTCCCGTCTTTGTCGAATAGCACCGCCGGGTTCGTCATGCCGCCACCGCGCGAGCTCAAGCGCGGCCTGCCGCGGCACGCGCGTCATCGGTGCCGGTGCCGGGCCGGCGGCTCGGCCGCTCGTCGACGAGATACAACGCGTCGGCTGGCACGCGCGCGACCCGCCGATACACCTCCTCCAACATGCGTGCGACGCGCGTCCAAGTGAAGCTTGCGTTGACGCGTTCGAGCCCCGCTTCGCCCATGCGCTGGCCGAGCATCGGATCGCGTGCGATTCGCGCCAAGCGCTCGGCGAGGGTATCGTGATCGCGTGCCGGGACGAGGAAGCCGGTTTTGCCGTCGACGACCGTGTAGCGGATGCCACCCACGTCCGCGCCGATAACGGGGCGTGCGCAAGCCATGGCCTCGATCGGCGTGATCCCGAACGGCTCATACCAGGGCGTCGTCACGAACACATCGGCCGCGCCATAGAATTCGCGCAGTTGCGAGCGGCCGCGCCGTCCGACGAACGTGACGTGTTCCGCCACGCCGCAGCCGGACGCGACACCGCGCAGGCGGGCGATCTCGGGCGTGGCGATCTCGTTGGGCATGTCGGCATTGCCCCCCACGACATACAGGTGCGCATCGACGCCCTCGCGCTCGCGCAGCATAGCCAACGCGCGCACGACCGTATCGATCCCCTTGCGCGGCACGAGTCGCCCCAGTTGCAGCACCGAAAAGCGCTCGCTCGGCCATCCGAGCGCCGCGCGCGCGGCGCCGCGATCCATGGGGCCGAACTCCGCGGTATCGAATCCGCAAGGGACGATCTCGACGCGGGTTGGATCGGAACCGTAGTGCTCGTGCAGATCCAACGCATCCTGCGGACATTCGGCGATGATCGCGTCGGACTCGCGCACGAGTTGCTCTTCGATGGCGAAACGCGCATCGGGAAAGCCGTCGTCGGCGCCCTGATGGATGCGACGCACCTTGCCCAGGGCATGAAACGTCGTCACGAGCGGAATGCCGAGGGCCGCCTTCACTTGCAGCGCGGCGAGACCGGACATGAAGAAGTTAGCATGCATGACGTCGTAGGCCGTCCGCTCCTGGCGGCAGAAGCCGATCAGGAAATCGGCGAATGCGGGCATGAACGGCAGCAGTTGCTCCTTCGGCATCTGCGTGGGCGGGCCGGCCGGCACGTGGATCACGCGCACGCCGTCCATGTCCGACACCGTCGGCAACAGTGCTCGATCACGCCGCGTGAACACATCGACTTCATGGCCGGCGCGGTGAAGCTGCCGCGCGACGTGAGCGACGTAGATGTTCTGTCCGCCGCTGTCGACGCCGCCCGCCACGGCGAGGGGGGACGCATGTTCACTGACCAGTGCGATTTTCATGAGGAGTCCTTTGCTTTGGTGTTGAGGCGGCCCATGGCGCTTCTCGGGGGGTGCGCGCGCAATCAGCCGATGTGCGCGCAACGCGAAGCGCTTGCGTCGTGTCGAGCACGCGCTGTGCCCATCGAATTCAGGAACCGGTCAAAGCTGCACAAGCGTTGCAACGCTGGTCAACGGTCCTGTGAACTTTACTGGCCGAGCGCGAAGCGACGCCGCCGTTACAGAGTCGAGGTAATTTCAGCGGTGCCGCGCGCGCCCGGCCTGGCGCCGTTGCTCCGCCCATGGGGCGGGAATGGCGAGCTTCTTGCTGCCGGCTCGCACGAAGCGGCGCGCTGGCGCCGAATTGGCGTCGGATGCGAAAAGGCCAACAACAATGCAAGCAGACACAGACACGCACAGCATGAACACGCGCATCTCGGCGGTCGTGCTCACCCATAACCGCCGCAATGAGGTCATGACCACGGTGCGCAGGCTGCTCGCGTTGCCGGAGCGGCCGGCTGTGGTCGTCGTCGACAACGGTTCCACCGACGGCACGGCGCCGGCGCTACGGCAGCAGTTCCCCGATGTTCGAGTGATCGCTTGCGACACGAATTTGGGCGCGGCCGGCCGCAATGCGGGTCTGGCCGCGGTGACGACCGACTACGTCGCATTCAGCGACGACGACACGCATTGGTCGCCCGGCTCGCTGGCGCATGCCGTTCAGGTGCTCGACGATGCGCCGCGGGTGGCTGTGTTGTCCGGACGCGTTCGCGTAGGGGAGGAGGCGAAGCTCGATCCCACCTGCATGCGCATGCAAGCTAGCCCGCTTGCGCGAGATGGGCTGCCGGGGCCGGCGTTGATCGGTTTCATGGCCGGCGCTTGCGTGGTTCGCGCCTCCGCGTTTCGCGAGGTCGGCGGCTACGAGCCGCGCTTATTTATTGGCGGAGAAGAGGCGCTTGTCTCGCTCGACTTGCTCGATCGCGGCTATGCGATCGTCTATTGCGATGCGCTGACTGTTACGCACCATCCTTCGCCGGCACGCAATGCCCATTTGCGACGCCGCATGCTGGCGCGCAATGAGGCGCTCGTCGCATGGTTGCGCTTGCCGCTGCCCGAGGCCATCGCCGCGTCGGCTCGCGCGTTGATGTGTTATGCGAAGGAAAAGTCCATCGTCAAAGATGGCTTTGCGCTCGCGGCGGGCGTGGCTTGGGCGCTGCGGCGGCGCCATGTCGTCGGCGCGCCGGTGCTGCAGATGCGCGAACGTGTGCGCGAAGCGGAACGTGAGACCGGCCGGGCGATGCCTATGGCCGTCGCGCAAGCGGAGTCGGATCGATGACGACATAGCGCTCGGGTTCGACGAGATCGTGCGGGTGAGCATCGTCCAACGCGCGCAACTGACTGCGATACGCATGGACCGCCCGCCATTTGGCGGCGGCCGCGCCGGGCCGGCGCAGCGAGGCAGCGGAGGGCGCGTCGAGCGCGCGCAAGGCGTAGCCTTCCCGCTCGATTGCCACATAGCGCTCCCGCGCGACGCCGGCCATCGCACGATAAAGCGCATCTTCGTAGAAGAGCGCGTTCGGTGGGCGTTGCGTGCGCAAGAGCGAGCGACAGGCATCGCCCACTCGAACATGATCGGAGTGATAAAGCCCGAGCGGCGCAACGAAGCGAGCGCTGCCACTGCGCCGCCACGCATGCGCGATGGCGCGCACGAGTTCCTCGATCGAGGGCGTCGAGCCGTATTGGCTGTCGAAAAACGGGAGCCGGATCGCGCGTGCGCCCACGATGGCGAGCGCGCGCTCGTCCTCCGCGATGCGCGCGCGCAAGGCGTCGCTCGAATCGCGATGGCCGGCGAGCCGGTCCCACGGGGTATGCTGGGCCGGCACCGGCGCACCGCAAAACACCGTGCAGACGATCGAACCGGGGTGGCTCGCGAGCAGCATTGCGCAGCTGAACACGGCATCGTCGAGATGCGGCGAAACAATGAAGAACGGTGCGCTAGCGAGGTTGCGGATCATGGGTGTCGATGAGAGGTGCGCATGAGGCGCGGCCGTGCAAGGACAATGCCCGCGCATGCGCTACCATCGCAGCTTTTCACCTCGCATGGCATGAACAGCGACACATGACTCTGGACAAGACCGACCGAGCAATCTTGATGGCGATCCAAGCGGATGGCCGTATCACGAACGCGAGCCTGGCCGATGCCGTAGGCTTGACGGAGACCCCCTGCGCGCGGCGCCTGAAGCGCCTCGAGGCCGACGGCTATATCGACGGTTACCGCGCCGTACTGTCGAAGCCGGCGCTGCACATCGGCGTGACGGCCTTTGCGCTCGTCCGATTCGGCGTGCACGACCGGCGTCTTGCCGATGAGTTCGAGCGCGAGATACAGGCCGTCACGCGTGTCGTCGCCTGTCATAACGTCTCGGGCAGTGCCGATTATCTGCTCCATGTCGTCGCGCGCGACCTGGAGGATTACGGTGCGTTCGTACGCGACGAGCTGCGTGCTTTGCCGGGCGTCACGTGGGTGGAATGGGTGCTGTCGCTGCACGAAGTCAAACGCGACGCGGGCCTGCCGCTGCTATGAGCGACAGGCCCGCGTCGGGAAACGGCATGGCTTCGTGAGACGAACGGACAGTACCGGCGCAGGTCCGCGCGCCGGTGCTTCGTATCGATCAGGCCACGAGTGCTTGACGAATCGCCTCGGCTAAATCCCCGGCGGCGAACTTCGCGACATAGCCGGTCGCGCCGGCGTTCTTGACGTGCGTCTCGTTGGCCGTCCCTGTCAGCGAAGAATGAATGAGCACGGGGATGTCGCGCATGCGCTCGTCGGCCTTGATCTGCCGCGTGAGCATGAAGCCGTCCATTTCGGGCATCTCGAGATCGGTCAGCACCAACGCGATTTTGTCGCGCGTGCGCACGCCTTCCTTTTGCGCTTCCGCGGCGATCCTCGTGAGCGTATCCCACGCTTCCTGCCCCGTCTTCGCGATGATGTACTCGGCACCGAGCGCCGAGAGGCTTTGCTCGATCAGCTTGCGCGCAAAGCCCGAGTCGTCGGCCGCAAGAATCTTCGCGCCGCCCATCATTTTGATCGCCGTGCCGACATCGGCCACTTGGACGCTCGGATGCTGAGCCGGGAACACATCGCGCAGCACTTGCTCCACGTCGACCACCTGGGCGAGCCGCGAATCGCCGGTATTGCCGTCGATACGCGCGATGCTCGTCACCGAGCTGCCGCCGGCGGAGCCTTCGGCCGAGAGCACTTGATTCCATTCCAGACGCACGATGTCATCGACTTCCTCGACCGCGAATGCTTGAGTGGAGCGCGCGAACTCGGTGACGAGCAAAATGTTCAGCCCGCGCGTCGGTGTGCAGCCCATCACCTTGGGCAAATCGATGACCGGGATGATCTGGCCGCGGATATCGACGGCCCCGATCATATGTTCCGACGCGCCCGCGATCGGGGTGATCGTCGGCATCGTCATGATTTCGCGCACTTTGAAGACGTTGATGCCATACAACTCGTGCGAGTCGTCGTTGCCGGGAGCGGCGCCGAGCCGGAACAGCAGAAGCTCGAACTTGTTCGAGCTCGTCAGGTTGGTGCGTTCGTCGATCGAGTGATGATCAGCGGCCATCGTGGTGTCCTGTTCGGGTTGCACCCGTGCTTGGCGGTTGCACCCCCGATTTCATGGGGGCGCCGCTTGCGGACGGGCTATACCGCTGATAACGGCGCGCCGCCAGGAAAATTGATATCTGATTCGCGTTTCCCCCGATGCAGCCATCGTAGCGTGGGGAAATCGGCGCCTGCGGCGTGCTCAGGCGCGATGGGCGAGACAAAGCCGGGCGGCTTCTCGTTCGGCCGGGGTCAACTCGGCCGCGAATTCGAATTTGCCGGCGATCAACGTAGCCACGCATGCGCCGTCGCGCAGCGCGAGGCGATTGCCCACCAGCGCCGGTACCTTCTCGCCCGGCAAAACGCTGCCGACGATATTGAGCGGATCGGCGGCGCACACGCAAACGAGCTGCCGATCGGGCTCACGCCTGCGCACGTCGCGCAGCAATGCCAGGGCTTCGGGCAATGCGAATTGTTCGCCGGATAGGCCGCCCACGAAACGGCCGCCGCGTATTTGGCCACGAGCTTCCATTCGATGGAATACATGCAGTAGATCGCGCCAGCGCGGCAGCCATGAAGGTTCTCGTTCCAGCAATTGCCAGAATATGACGCCGTAGCGGCGCAGCAACGTCATGGCGACGTGTTCGATCTGCTCCGGGGGCAGTGCGCGGCCGCTTGCCCGCGATCGATTCGCTTCGGCTTGCGCTGGTGGCTGCGCTTGCATCGATGTCGATGGATCCGACATCGCCGGTCTCCGCAGCAATGCCCATCGGCCGGCGTCGTGCATGCCGCCGATGAACGCACCGCGATGCCCGCCGCGTCGCATCGTCGCGCGTGCGCCGCGTTGGCGCGACACGGCGGGCGCGATCAGCGCACGCAGCCCCGCGAAGCCGTCTGCGTTGACGAGGCCGGCCGCAACGAGCTCGCCCAGGGCGGCCTCGACTTCGAGCGGCAGGGAACGGGCTTCGCCGACGAGCTCATCGAAGAACATCGCGCCATGGCGCGAAAGCGCATCGAACAGCGTGTGCGCACGCGGCGAGAGGCCTTCGGGCGTGCCAGGTTGAACCGAGCGCAGATCCGCGAGCGCGTGCCACACCGGCAAATCGCGACGCGGCGCGAGCATGATCGGCGTCGTGCGTACCGGTGCGCCCGCGCTGCGTCCTTCCGCGGCGAAGCGGGCCCAGACGAACTTGCCCGAGCGGCACAGTTCGTCGAGCGCGGAGCCCATGTAATCGCGCAGGCGTGCCGGCAAGATTTCTTCTTCCCATGCGGCCGCCGCCGCTTCGAAGCCTTGCAACTGCTCGAGCGTGGCCGCGAGCGCGTCGCGGCCCATGCCGCGCGCACTTGGCGCGAGGCGCTGCCATTGCACTAAGAAGCGCACGAAATCGGCTCGCTCGACCGGTTCGATCTCGCGCCGCAGCCGCTTGATCGTGTACCGGTGAATACGCGCGAGCAAATGGCGCTCGCACCACTCCTCTTGTACGGCCCCGGGCGTGAAGCGGCCGCGCATCGCATAGCCTTCGCTCTCGAGCTTCACGAGCGCCTGCGCCACGCTCGATGCAGGCAGCGCGAGCGCGCGCGCAAGCGCCGGCACGGGCTCCGGCCCTAAGCCGGATAGCCGTGCGCGAAGGATATCGACGAGCGCATCGTCGCGCGCCCATGTTTCGTCGAACCCTTTCGGGGCGACCAGGCGCGGCGCGATCGCCGCGTCGGGGTAGACGGCGCGCCAGCACATCAAGCGTTCGATGGGGAGCCACAGCGCTTCCTTCTCGGCCACTTGCATGCGCGTCGCGCGCCCCGAGCGCGCGAGTTCGTCAAGCCACCCGAGCCAGCCGTCGTGCACTTGCGCTTCGCCTTCGGTGACGCAGGCAAGGCCGGCCAATGCTTCGTGCATCTCGTCCGCGCTGCGCGCTTGCGGCCATGCTTCGTCGCGCACGGCCGCGATCGCATCGGCATCGAGCGCGCCGAGATCCGAGGCGTCCTCAGGGTCGCTCCATCGCCGTGAGAGCACCGCTTGCGTGCGGCGCTCCTCGATCGGTGCATCGTCGAGGAACGCATAGGGGCGCGCAGTGAGAATTTCGGCGGCGAGCGGCGAGGGCGCGGGCAGGTCACGCGCCACGAGCGTGATGTCGCCGCGCTCGATTCGCCGCAGCAGCGCGAGCCATCCCTCGCAATCCATGGCCTCATGCAGGCAGTCGTCGATCGTTTGATCGACCAGCGGGTGGCGCGGCAACTCGCGCTCGCCGGCCATGTTCTCGAGGCACGCCACTTGATCGGGAAACACGGCGGCGAGCAAGTCTTCGCTTTTCATGCGCTGCAACTGCGGCGGTGTCTTGCGTCCGCCCGTGAAGCGCGGCAGCGCGAGCGAGGTCACCGCGTTCCAACGCCAGCGCACGTTGAAAAGCGGGGCATCCAGCAATGCCTGAATCAGGACGTGCTCGGCGCTGTTCGAATGCAGGAAGCGCCACACTTCGTCGAGCGCGAAGCTGTGGCTTCCCGTGAGCGACAGCACGATCGCGTCCTCGGTCGCCGCCGCCTGTAGCTCGAAATTGAACGTTCGGCAGAACCGCTTTCTGAGCGCTAAGCCCCAAGCGCGGTTGACGCGGCTGCCGAACGGCGAATGAATGACGAGCTGCGTGCCGCCCGATTCGTCGAAGAATCGTTCCATCACCAGCGTGTTCTGAGTGGGCAGCACCGAGAGTGCCGCCTTCGCGCGGGCGAGATAGTCGACGATTTGACGGCAGGCGCTTTCGTCGACATCGAGCTCGTCGACGAGCGTGCTCACGGCGCGCGCATGCCCTTGCCCCGTCTCGTTGCGCACGGAGGACGGATCGAGGGGGCCGAGCAATTCGCCGATACGCGCGCGAAGCCGGGAAATGGCCGCCGATAACTCGTCGCTGCGCCCGGGCGCTTCGCCAAGCCAAAAAGGGATATTCGGTGCCTGCCCCTGCGCATCGACGACACGCACCCGCCCCGGCTCGACACGCACGATCTTGTACGACGTATTGCCGAGCTGGAAGATGTCGCCGGCCAGGCTTTCGACGGCGAAGTCCTCGTTGACGGTTCCGATGTTCAGGCCCTGCGGTTCGAGCAGCACGGCGTAATCGGCATTGTCGGGGATCGTTCCGCCCGATGTCACCGCGGTCATCTTTCCGCCGCGACGGCCGCGCAACGTTCCGCTGACGATGTCCCGATGGATATAAGCGCCGCGTGGGCCGTGACGGCTCGTGTAGCCTTCCGCCAGCATGCGCAACACGGCATCGTATTGCTCGCGCGCAAGGCCGGCATACGGTGTCGCGCATTTGAAGCACGCGAACAACGCATCTTCGCTCCACTCCGCGCAAGCGACTTCGGCCACGATCTGTTGAGCGAGCACATCGAGCGGCGCGTGGGGCAGCGTCAAGGCATCCAGCTCGCCGCGCCGCACGCAATCGATCAAGGCCGCGCACTCGATCAGGTCGTCGCGCGAGGTCGGGAAAAGACGCCCCTTCGGCATGCCGCCTACCTGGTGGCCCGAGCGCCCGACGCGTTGCAGAAACGATGCGATCGCGCGCGGCGAGCCGAGCTGACAGACGAGATCGACATCGCCGATATCGATGCCGAGTTCGAGCGAGGCCGTTGCGATGAGCACGCGCAGCTTCCCGCTCTTCAAGCGCTGCTCTGCATCGAGCCGGTGCGCTTTCGCCATGCTGCCGTGATGGGCCGCCACCGCATCCTTGCCTAGCCGTTCCGTCAAATGGCGCGCGGCGCGCTCGGCCATGCGCCGCGTATTGACGAAGATGAGCGTCGTCGCATGCGCGCAGGCCAGTTCGGCCAGCCGATCGTAGACGCGCTCCCATACCTCGTTCGCCATGACCGCCTCCAGCGGCACGGGCGGCAATTCGAGCGCGAGGTCGCGCGCGCGATGATGGCCGACATCGACGATCGCGCAGCGTGCGCCTTCGCTCGCGCCGACGAGAAAGCGCGCGACCGCTTCGATGGGCTTTTGCGTGGCCGACAAGCCGATGCGCGGCAGGCGTCGCTTGCAGAGGCTATCGAGCCGCTCGAGCGAGAGCGCGAGATGCGCACCGCGTTTGCTGCCGACCATCGCGTGAATTTCGTCGACGATGACGGTGCGTGTCGTTGCGAGCATGCGGCGTCCCGAGTCGGAGGACAGCAGCACGTAGAGCGATTCCGGCGTGGTTACCAGAACATGCGGCGGCCGCTTTTTGTGCGCATTGCGTGCTTGCTGCGTGGTATCCCCCGTGCGCACGGCGGTGCGGATTTCGACGCGCGGCAGGCCGAGCCGCGCCAGTTGCTCGCCGATACCCGCGAGCGGACGGTCCAGATTCGCGTGAATGTCGTTCGATAGGGCCTTGAGCGGCGAGACATAAACCACGAGCGTTTCGTCGGGCAGGGCGCCGTCATGCGCCAAGCCGTCGCGCACGAGTTCGTCGAGCGCCCAGAGAAAGGCCGTCAACGTTTTACCCGAGCCGGTGGGCGCCGCGACAAGCGTCGATTCGCCGCCGCGGATGTGGGGCCAAGCGCGCAGTTGCGCATCGGTCGGGCCGGCGAAGGCCGACTCGAACCACGCGGCGACGGCCGGATGGAACGAGGCGAGAGGGCCGGCGCTCGAGGGGGCGTTCATTGTGTCGATGTAAGGGTGGGACATCGATTTGTCAAGCACACCTAAACGATTTCGCTGGTGAAGGCGGCCCAATGCGCGCGCATCGCGCTACCGATCGGGCGGAAACATGTCGATGCTTGCGGCATACGTCGACAGATAAAGGAGCGGGGCGACGACGAGCATCGCCACGCCGAGCGTCAAAACGGCGGCAACCATCAACCCCGCGACGATCAGCCCATAAACGAGCGCGGCCCATCCGTTGCGCCACGTGGCGGTGAAACTCGCGCGCAGTGCGTCGCCCGGCGCGGCGCCGTTTAGCACGATAACCGCCGGCGCGAGCCATAGGGTCATGGCGCCGATCAAGGCGGCTGACACATAAACCGCGCCCGTAACGAGCGCGAGCAGGGTGTCGCTGCTGCCCGCACCGCCGAATGCCAGCAGGGACAGTGCGTTCGATGCGCGCTCGCCCGTCAGATCGCAGACGATGGCGATCAAGAGGCCGAATACGGCCGCAGCAAAGAGCGGCCGGAAGCGCTCGCGAATGCCGCGCACGACATCGACCAATCCCACCGAGCCGTTCGCACGGCAGCGGTCGGCGGCATGAATCATCCCACCGGCCCAAAGCACGGTGAACACGGCGGCCAGCTCGCTCGCGAAAGGCAACGCGTAGCACACCGCGGTGGCGAGCAGTTCGATGACGCCGAGCAAGATCCATCCACCGGGGCACTGTCGGAACAGCGTCCAGCCGGTGGATAACCACTGTGAACCTTGACGAGCGACGACCGCGCGCATATGCATGTATAAACGCTCCGACACGAAAGAAACACCGAACCGATTGGAAGCTTTGGAGGCAGCCTGCGATTATCGCTCGATCGGATGGGCACAGCCGTGACAAACGGCGCCGGGCGCCTACGCCATGCGGGATCGCCGTCTTTGCCGACGCCAATCCTACGCTAATACCCCATTTCGGAATTGAAATGCGCATGCTATAAGCGGCAGACAGGTCGTTTCGACTGGGAAGTCGCGTTGTTTGTCTGGGATTGAAATCACGTAGCCCCATGGAGGATCGCCAATGAACACGATGACACAAATCGGAATGTCGGCCCGCCTCAAAGGAGTGATCGCGCTCGCCGGCTTCGCGCTCGGTTTCGCGCCTTGCACGTCGGCTTGGGCGAAGACGAGTGCGCAGCAGCCGGTATTGACGGCGTCCGCCATGGCCGTGGCCGACGAATTCAGTGCCGATGCGGCCGAGCGCATTTTCAAGGAGGGCGGTAATGCGGTGGATGCGGCTGTGGCCGTGGCATTCACGCTTGCCGTGACTTATCCCGAGGCGGGCAACATTGGCGGCGGCGGCTTCATGACGCTTTACGTGAACGGTAAGCCGTACTTCATGGACTATCGCGAGCGGGCGCCGTTGGCCGCGACGAAAAACATGTACCTCGATAAAGACGGCAACGTGATCAAGGACATGAGCCTCGTCGGCATGCGTGCGGTGGGTGTGCCCGGCACCGTCGAGGGAATGTGGGAGGTGCAAAAGCGATTCGGCAAGCTGAAATGGAAACAAGTGCTGGCGCCGGCGCTCCACTACGCGCAAGACGGCTTCGAAGTCAGCGATCAATTACAACAACGGCGTGACGACGCGGCCAAGAACTTCGGCGATAAAACCAACTTCGGGCAGTATTTCGGAACACTCAAGGCTGGCGAGTCGTTCAAGCAGCCGGCATTGGCGGCGACGCTGACGCGCATTGCCGACAAAGGCGCCAAGGGATTCTACGAAGGCAAGACAGCCGATCTGATCGCGGCCGCGATGAGCGCGCGCGGCGGCCTGATCACGAAAAAGGATCTGCACGAATACAAGGCCGTATGGCGGCAACCCGTCGAGGCGAACTGGAACGGCTACCGCGTCATCACCGCGCCCCCGCCGAGCTCGGGCGGCGTGGGCCTCGTGCAGTTGTTGAAGATGAAAGCCGATCTGAAGGACGATTTCGCTGACGTCAAACTGAACTCGCCGCAATACATTCATCTCGTTGCCGAAATCGAGAAGCGGGTATTCGCCGATCGTGCGCAGTACTTGGGCGATCCGGATTTTTACAAGGTACCCGTTGCGCAATTGATCGACGATTCATACCTCGCCAAGCGTGCGTCGGAGGTCGATCCGAACAAGCCGAGCGACACGAAATCGGTGCAGCCGGGGCTTGGCACGTCGATGCCGGAGAAAGCGGAAACGACGCATTTCTCGATCGTCGATAAGTGGGGCAACGCCGTTTCCAACACCTACACGCTGAACGGGTATTTTGGCTCCGGGGAAGTCGTGGATGGCACCGGCGTCATCTTGAACGACGAGATGGACGATTTTTCCGCGAAGCCCGGCGTGGCGAACATGTTCGGTGTCGTCGGCAGCGACGCGAATGCGATCGAGCCGAAGAAGCGGCCGTTGTCGTCGATGACCCCGACCATCCTGACGAAGGATGGCCAAGTGGCGATGGTGATCGGCACGCCGGGGGGATCGCGCATCTTCACGTCGATCTTTCAAGTCATCACCAACGTCTACGACTTCCATATGCCGTTGTCCGATGCGGTTGCGGCCATGCGTTTCCATCACCAATTGCTGCCGCCCAACACGATTTTCTGGGAGCCATACAAACCGATCGAAGGAGAACTCGCCCAAGCCTTGGAAGCCAAAGGCTATGTGCTCAAGGGCCAAAACTTCAATGGCGATATCCAGGTCATCAAGATCGACGGGCAAACGCCCGAGGCCGTGGCCGATCCGCGTGGCCGAGGTGTGACGCGAATCGTGCAGTGAATTGGCACACCATGACCCGTCGCCGCGCTTGGCGTGAGCCTGGAACGCGGCTTGCTCCAATGCGCGGATGCAAACGGTTCCGACGACGAGCATCCGCATCGGCATATCAGGCTGGCGTTACGCGGGCTGGCGCGGCGTGTTTTATCCGCAAGGCCTGGCGCAGGCGCGCGAGCTCGCTTACGCTTCGCGCGCCGTCGATACGATAGAAATCAACGGCTCGCACTATTCGCTGCAAACGATCGGCAGCTATCGATCTTGGTATGACGCGACGCCCGAGCGATTCGTTTTCAGCGTCAAGGGCCCGCGCTATCTGACGCATATGTTGCGCTTCCGCGATGAGAGCGCACGTCCCGCGATCGCGAACTTCTTTGCGTCGGGCGTATTGGCGCTCGAGGAAAAGCTTGGTCCTTTCCTCTGGCAATTCCCGCCGAACTTCTCGTTCGATCCGGCTCGGCTCGAGCGATTCTTAGCCTTGCTGCCCAAGACCGTCGACGAGGCCGTCGCGCTCGCCGGCACCCACGATAAGCGCGTCAAGGTGCCGTGGTTCGATACGAAACGGCACGGCAAGCTGCGTCATGCCGTCGAGGTGCGGCACGCGAGCTTTTGCGTCGAGGCGTTTCCCGAGATCCTGCGAAGGCATCACGCTTCGCTCGTGGTGTCCGATTCAGTGGCCGGGTGGCCGTATTTCGAGGACATCACCGCCGATTTCGTCTATATGCGCTTGCATGGCACCGAGACGCTTTACAGCGGCGCTTATTCGGAACCTGCGCTCGATCGGTGGGCCGAACGTATTCGAGCATGGGCGAAGGGCAGCGAGCCGAGCGACGCGAAGCGTCTGGCTCATGCGGCTTCGCCGCACCGCAAGCGCGAGAGCCGCGATGTTTTTTGCTATTTCGACAACGACCAAAAAGTGGAGGCGCCGTTCGATGCTCGACGATTGAAGGAACGCCTGGGCGGCGGCCTCGAACCGCTGCCCGCAGCCGACGCGCTCGCGACCCGACGCAAGTCGCGCGGCCGAGCAGCCGAATCCGAAACACCTTAAAGTGGACGCTCGCGAGTGCTGCGCGAAGCGCGCCGGCACCACGGCTCGGCTTTGCCGGCCTCTCTTTTCAAACGACAGGAGCGACCCGATGAGCACCGTCGTACCTGAATTGCAGCACGCTTACGACGAGATTCGACGCCATAGCATGGCGCTTGCCGAGCCGCTCTCGGCGGAAGACCAGGGCGTGCAGTCGATGCCCGACGCCAGCCCGACCAAATGGCATCTCGCCCACACGACGTGGTTCTTAGAAACGATCGTGTGCAAGCCGCATTTGCCGGGGTATCGGCCGTTCGATGAGCGCTACGCTTATCTTTTCAATTCGTACTACGAGGCATTGGGGCCGCGCCATGCACGCCCCCAGCGCGGCTTGCTCACGCGGCCTTCGCTGCAAGAGGTGCATGCGTACCGGCGTCACGTCGATGCAGCGATGTCGATGCTGATGAGCCGCGCCGAGCCCGATACGTTGGCCACGATCGAGCCGCTGATTACGCTTGGCTTACATCACGAGCAACAGCATCAAGAGTTGATCGTGACCGACATCGTGCATGCGCTCTCGTGCAATCCGCTCATGCCGGCTTATCGCCCGCAAACGAACGACGCCGCACGGCCTAGTACGCGCGCGCGGCCGCTCGAGTGGCTCGCTCAGCCGGGCGGTGTCGTCAGCATCGGTCATGACGGTCATGGCTTCGCGTTCGACAACGAGGGGCCTCGCCACGAGTACCTGCTGAGGCCCTACGAGATCGCGCACCGGCTCGTCACATGCGCCGAGTATGCAGCGTTCGTCGACGATGGCGGCTATGCGCGGCCCGAACTCTGGTTGTCGGACGGCTGGGCCGCCGTGCAGCGCGAGGGCTGGACCGCGCCGATCTACTGGGCCCGCGGCAACGAGGCGGGACCGATCGCGCAAGGGGCGGACGCCGAACCCGGGAACTGGCGTGTCTTTAGCGTGTCGGGATGGCAGGCGCTCGATCCCGACGCCCCCGTATCGAACCTGAGCTTTTATGAAGCGGCCGCTTACGCCGAGTGGGCGGGCGCCAGGCTGCCGACCGAATTCGAATGGGAGGCGGCGTTCGATACGCCGGGCATCGAGCAGATGACGGGGCACGTCTGGCAATGGACGCGGTCCTCCTACGATCCGTATCCCGGGTTCCGCCCATTGGCCGGCGTAGCGGCCGAATACAACGGCAAGTTCATGGTGGGGCAGCAAGTGCTGCGCGGCGGCAGCATCGCGACGCCGCCGGGACATACGCGCCGCACGTATCGCAACTTTTTTCCGCCGGCCGCCCGCTGGCAATTTTCGGGAGTACGCCTTGTACGAGATCACTGACGCATCGGCGCTGACGGGCGCGCGCCCTCGACATTCGCGAGCCGATTGGCAAGAAAGCGCGTTTTGTAGCGACCAGCTGGCCGGATTGTCCAAAAAGCCGCGCAGCGTCGCACCGAAATACTTCTACGATGCGCACGGCTCCGCGTTGTTCGATCGCATTTGCGAGTTGCCCGAGTATTACCCCACGCGCACCGAGCGCCGCATCCTCGAACGGCACGGGCGCGAGATGGCCGAAGTCATCGGGCCGCAGTCGGACATCATCGAATTCGGCGCGGGCTCGCTCGAAAAAATTCGCGTGCTGTTGCGCGCTTTCGATGCGCACACACTGCCGCGCCGGTTCTTCCCAATCGACATCTCCGGCGCGCATCTGGAGGAGGCCGCTCGCCGGCTCCACGCCGAATGCCCTTGGCTGCAAGTGCGGCCCGTCGCGGCCGACTACATGCAAGAAGGCCAGTTGTCGGCGCTCGATGCCTCGATGGGCCGTCGCGTCGGATTCTTTCCGGGCTCGACGATCGGCAATTTCGATCGCGACGAAGCGCTGGCTTTCTTGCGACTGGCGGCACGCTTGCTCGAAGGCGGCGGTTTGCTCGTCGGCGTCGATCTGGTCAAAGACCCGCAAACATTGCATCGGGCCTACAACGACGCGCAGGGCGTGACGGCCGCGTTCAATTTGAATTTGCTGCGGCGGGCGAATGTCGAGCTATCGGCCGATTTCGATCTGCGGCAGTTCGCGCATTACGCGTTTTACGATCCGCGCCAATGCCGGATCGAAATGCATCTGCTGAGCCGATGTGCGCAGACGGTTCATCTCGCGGGGCAAGATTTCAGCTTCGCGGAAGGAGAAAGCCTTCATACCGAGAACTCGCATAAGTTCACGATAGAAGGCTTTCGAAAGCTGGCCGTGTCGGCGGGTTTTCAGCCGGGGCCCGTTTGGACGGACGAGGCACGCCTGTTCAGCGTGCATTGGCTCGAAAGCCCGATGGGCGCGGGGCGAGCGTCATAGGCCGGTAGCCGGCCATGGCCGCCGTCAATCGTAGCGGCGGCCCCAGCCGTGATGCTCACGCCATTCGTGTTCGCGCCATTCATGCTCGCGCCACTCGCGGCGGCGCCATTCGCGCGCGCGCCAATCGTCGCCGTCACGCCAGTAACCGACGGCCACGGGCGGCGGGGCCGCGTAGACCGGGGCCGGCGCAACGTAGACAGGTGCCGGGATTCCGATCGCGACGCCGACGTCGACGTGCGCCGAGGCTGCCTTGGACATCGCGAGCGCCGCGATGCCGATACCGATCACCGCACCGGCTAGCTTCTTATTCATGGTGTGACTCCTTGAGCGTGGCTTGCGCTCTTTTTTTCGTGGAAGACGAACTCAGTGTAGGGGCGCACCCGCGATACATGTGAAAGCGCCGTGCGAGATTGGTAACGCCCCATTACGAGCGGCGGCGATAGCGAGCTTTGGCGCCGGGCGAAACTGCGTAAAATTCCCATCCATTACGTTAGGTGTCGACGAAGACACGATCGATGGATGGAGAACGGATGCCTTCACTTTCCGACGGGGCTCAGTATCAAGCGGCGGTGTCCCTCTATGGCAACGGCAAGATCGCCGAGGCGTTGGCCACGCTCGAACCTCTGATCGAGGCCGGCGGGAACATGCGCGCGGATCGCGCACCGGCGTTGAATTTGGCTGCGGCGTGCGCGCTTCGGTTGGAGCGCAAGGCTGACGCGGCGCGCTATTGGCAAATGGCGATCGAGGCCGATCCGCGATTCGCTCAAGCGCATTACAACCTCGGTGTATTGCTGCACGGCTTGGAGTGCTGGACGCAGGCCGAGACCTGTTACCGGCAGGCACTGGCCATCCGCCCGGACTACCTCGACGCGCACAATAATCTGTGCGCGCTGCTGAAGGCGTGCGACCGTTTCGCCGACGCCGAGCAGGCGTGCCGGCAAGCGCTCTCGGTGTTTCCCGATCATCCGCTTCTGCTACATAACCTCGGCACGGTGCTCGTCGAACTCGGTCGCCTGACGGAAGCGGAAGCCGCCTACGGAAAAGCACTGTCGATCGAGCCGAATTACGCCGATGTCAAAAGCAAACTCGGCGCATTGCTGCTGAGCAACGGTCGTTTCGATGAAGGGTGGCCGCTCTTCGAAGCGCGTTACGATCCGGCGTTGACCGATCGCACCGCCTTTGCGCCAAACGTTTCCTATCCGCAATGGCGCGGGCAATCCCTGCAAGGCAAGGCGGTGCTCGTTTGGCAGGAGCAGGGGTTCGGCGACATGATCCAGTTCGGCCGGTACTTGACCACGCTCAAAGCGTTGGGCGCGGCATGGATCACGGTGGCTTGCGCGCCGGCGCTGCATCGATTGTTCGCGGCCGTCCCGGGTATCGACGCGGTTGTCGACGGTGATTCAGAGCTTGCACGAGCGCCCTACGATTATTGGACGTTGCCGCTCAGTATTCCGCGCTATATCGGTACGACGCTCGACTCACTGCCGCCCGCTATCTATTTGAAGCCGGATGCCGCGCTCGTCGCGAAATGGCGGCATCGGCTTGCGGGGCTCACGGGATTGAGAGTGGGCCTCGTATGGAAAGGCCACGCCGGCCACGGCAACGATCGCCATCGCTCGCTGCCGTCGCTGGAAACGTTGAAGCCGTTGCTGGACGTGCCGGGCGTCAGCTTCGTGAGCTTGCAGAAAGGGCAGGCCGAAGCCGAAGCGGGCTCGCTCGTCGCGGGGCCGCCGATGCTCGATGCGGCGCCGGACATCGCCGACTTCGCCGACAGCGCGGCGCTGATCGCTCAACTCGACCTGATGATTTGCGTGGACACGGCGGTCGCCCACCTTGCCGGATCGCTGGGCACGCCGTGCTGGGTGATGTTGCCCGCGACCGGCCTCGATTGGCGCTGGGTGCGCGGGCGCACGGATTCGCCTTGGTATCCCTCGACGATGCGTGTGTTTCGGCAAGCGCAGCCAGGCGACTGGACGCCCGTTGTCGAACAGATTGCGAAGGCTTGCTGGGACGCGACGATGCGGCGAACCGACGCTTAGTTCGTTTTCTCGAGCCCCGGCCGCAGCAGTTCGTCGAGCAGGCCTGTCATGCCGTCGGGGTGCGCGGCCGCTCGCTCCTTCAGCGCGGCAACGAGCTCGCCGTCGAGCTTGCACGCAAACGGCACGAGGCCTTTCGCTTGGTCGAGCTTACGTTGCTCGCGGCGATTGGCGGCCGTCTCGACCGTGCTTTTGCCGAAGCGGTCGGAGTGCGACTGCTTCATCGATTGAGTCAGTTTGAGCGCCTTGTTTTTTTCAAGGTCGAATTTCTTCATTGCCATGGCTTGCGTCCCGCAGGTTGGATCGATCAGCGCGTATTGTACGCAGTCGTCACGCGGCACTGACCGGGATGGCCATCGCTCATCGTTTGGCCGCTTGCAGTTCGGCTGCGATGAGCTTCGCCAAACGCTGCACGAGCGGAACGAACAACGACTCCGACGTATTGCCGTAGCCGAGCACGAGGCCGTTATCCTCCAGCTGCGGGCTCAGCGAGAAACGCGACAACGGTAGCGGCGCCATGTCGAACGCGCGCGCCGCTTCGGCGATGCGCGTGTCGACGCAATCGGCTGGCAGGCGGATGGTCAGATGCATCCCGCTGTCGCCGCCCGCCACGATGTGCGGCACGTCGAGGTGCTGCCTCAAAGCCGCACGCAGCGCGTCTTGGCGCCGCTTGTACAGACGACGCATGCGCCCGAGATGGCGGCTGAATTGCCCGCTTTCGATGAACTCCGCCAGCGCGAGCTGCTCGTAGCGATGCCCGCCGCGCAGGGTCTCTCGGAGCAGCGGCGCGGCGTTGGCGGACAAGGCTTCCGGCAGCACGACATAGCCCGACCGTAGAGAAGGAAACAGCGTCTTGCTGAAGGTGCCCACGTAAAGCACGGGTGCGTCCGGCACGAGCCCTTGCATGGCGCCGACGAGCTCGCCCGAATGACGATACTCGCTGTCGTAGTCGTCTTCGATGATCCAGGCGCCGTGCTGCCGCGCCTTGGCGATCAGATCGAGCCGGCGCGGCGCCGTCAGCACCGCCCCGGTCGGATACTGATGTGAAGGCGAGGTATAGACGAGCCGAGGCGTGTGCGCGCTCCATGCGCTCTCCGGCGCGTTCAAACCGTTTTCGTCGACGCGCATGGGGATGACTTCCAGGTCGCCGCAAAGCATGGCCGTCTTCGCGCCGCGATAACCAGGGTCTTCCACCCAAGCGCTGTCCCCGGGGTTGGTGACGAGACGCACGCAAAGCGTCAACGCTTCCTGCGCGCCCTCGGTCATGACGATTTGTTCGGGCTCGCAGCGCACGCCGCGCGCGACAGCGAGATGACGCATGATCGCGTTGCGCAACGCCGGCTCACCGCGCGGATCGCCATACCAAAGGCCCGATGTGCCTGCGCGCCGTAGCGCGCGATCGAAACAGTTCTTCCAAATGCTCAAGGGAAAGCGTGCGAGCGCGGGCACGCCGGGGCGAAGCGCGAGGTCATCGGGGGCACTCAATGCGCTGTCGCGAACGCGCGCGGCGCGCTGCGCCATCTCGGGTGCCGGCAGTGGCCGGGCTTGACTGCGGCGCGCGGGCCGTTGCAGCGCGCTGACCCGCGTGCCTTGACGGCTGAGTGCGATGTATCCCTCGGCGCCCAGCAACTCATAGACGGCGGTGACGCTATTGCGCGAAACGCCAAGCGCGGTGGCGAGTGCGCGCGAGCCGGGCAAGCGGCAGCCCGACGGCAAGCGGCCGTCCAGGATCGCACCGCGAATGCGCTCGTGCAGTTGCCGCTGCAACGACGTGCCGGTTCGATCCCTGACGAGCGGCGTTTCGAGGAGCAGATCGAGCACGGCGTCTGCCGATTCGTCGAGCGCCAGCATAGGAAGAGGCTCCATGAAGGGATAAGGTGATCATCGTCGTGGCACCATCGAATCTTAGCGATGTGGCTCTTTTCTACAAGCCACGAACGATCATAAAGTTTTTCCCTCAATGACGCGAATCGGGAGTTCCCATGTCCACCTTGACCAATGAATATGGCCAACCCATCGGCGCGCCGGTACCCGGTTGGTCGCCAAGGCCGTTGCCCAGCGCCGTGACGCTCGAGGGCGCGTATTGCCGCCTCGAGCCGCTCGACGTCGAACGGCATGCGCACGAGCTCTATGCCGCGTACCGGGCAGCGCCCGACGCGCGCGATTGGACTTACCTGGCCGTTGGCCCATTCGACGATGAGCAAGCCTACCGGCGCCATGCCGAAGCGGCCTCGCGCAGTACCGATCCTCGGCACTACGCGGTGATCGACCGCAAGACGGGGAAGGCGGTCGGCACGTTGGCGCTGATGCGTATCGACCCGGCGCAGGGCGTCATCGAGGTCGGCTCCGTGACGTTTTCACCGCTGCTCAAGCGCACGCCAATCTCTACCGAAGCGCAATGCTTGTTGATGTCGTATGTCTTCGACGAACTGGGCTATCGACGATACGAATGGAAGTGCGACAGCCTCAATGCGCCTTCGCGCGCGGCGGCCGAGCGCCTTGGCTTCAAGTTCGAGGGGATCTTCCGGCAGGCCACGGTTTATAAAGGCCGCAGTCGAGACACGGCCTGGTTTTCGATCCTCGATCACGAATGGCCGTTGCAAAAGCAAGCGTTCAAAGCCTGGCTCGCCGCCGATAACTTCGATGCGCAGGCCAAGCAACGCAAGTCGCTTGGCGAAATGCGCAAACTATATTCGTGATTGGTGATTCGTGATTCGTGAGCCTGACTCTTGATCGGCGTCTATCGCTCAAGCTCGCTGCTCGCCTAGCGCATCGAGTTCGGCAAGCGTTTCATCGGACAGTTGCAGCGCCTGCGCTTGCATGTTTTCGCGCAGATGATCGAGCGATGATGTGCCCGGAATGAGCAGAATATTCGGCGCGCGGTGCATCAGCCAAGCAAGCGCTGTTTGCATCGGCGTGGCGCCGAGCGCTTGCGCGATCTTCGATAGGGCGGCCGATTGAAGCGGGGAAAAGCCGCCGAGCGGGAAATACGGCACGTAGGCGATTCCCTGGGCCGCCAAGTCGTCGATCAGCGCGTCATCGTGCCGATGCATTAGGTTGTAGTGGTTCTGCACGCATGCGATCGGCGTGATGCGTTGAGCCTGCGCGATTTGCGCCGCGGTCGCATTGCTGATGCCGATGTGCCGAACGAGTCCTTCGTCACGCAGTTGGGCGAGTGCCGTCACTTGCCGTTCGATCGCGCCCTCCTTGGGCTCGTGCGCGTCGAACATGACCCGCAGGTTGACGACATCCAGCGCATCGAGCTTCAAATTGCGCAAGTTGTCGTGCACGGCTTGCCGCAGATCTTCCGGTTCCTGGGCCTGCAGCCAGGCCCCTTGGTTGTCGCGCACCGCGCCCACTTTCGTGACGATAACGAGTGAGTCGGGGTAAGGATGCAACGCCTCACGGATGATCTGATTCGTGATGTGCGGCCCGTAAAAGTCACTCGTGTCGATATGATCGACGCCCAATTCAATGGCTTCGCGCAGCACGCTCAACGCAGCATGACGATCTTTTGGCGGCCCGAACACGCCCGGGCCGGACAGTTGCATTGCGCCGTAGCCGAGGCGCCGAACAGTGCGCCCCCCGAGGGCAAACCGGGTTTCGGTAGTCGAAGCGGACATGATGTTTCCTCGCTGATGTGAACGACACCGAGTATGGAAGCGATTGCGCTGTTCGATAATCCGGTCTAAGGTGCACGGGTTGTTCAACAACCGGAACAATCGGCGTGGATTTCAACGACCTTGCGGCATTCGCATCCGTTGCGCGAGCGGGTGGATTCCGCGATGCAGCGCGTGCGAGCGGGGTATCGGCATCGAGCCTAAGCATGGCGGTCAGACGGTTGGAGGCCAGGCTAGGCCTGCGCTTGCTGAATCGAACGACGCGCAGCGTTGCGCCCACGGAAGCCGGGCTGCACTTGCTCGAGCGCTTGACGCCCTTGTTCGGCGAAATGGAAGCGGCGCTCGATGTTCTCAATGCGTTCCGCGATACACCCACCGGCACGCTCAAGCTCAATGTGCCGGCGAATGCCGCGCGCACCATTTTGCCCGGCATCGTCGGGCCATTCATCAAAGCCTATCCCGGCGTGCGCGTGGAAGTGATTGTCGAAGACGGATTCGTCGACGTCCTATCGATTGGGTGCGACGCCGGCATTCGATACGGCGAACGGCTCGAACAGGACATGATCGCGATTCCCATCGGCCCGCGCGTGCAGCGCATGGCGACGGCGGCTTCACCGGGTTATCTCGATGCACGCGGAAGGCCCACCCATCCGCGCGAGCTGCTTTCCCATGCGTGCATGCGTATTCAATTCTCCGGTGGCGCGATGGTGACGTGGCATTACCAACGCGGCAACGAGACGTATCAGTTGGATCCGGCTGGGCCATTGCTGGTCAAGCCTGCGTTGGCGCTCGAGTTGGCGATCGGTGTGGCGTTGGATGGTGCCGGGGTGATTCATCTATTCGAGGAGATGCTGCAGCCGCATTTCGATAGCGGCGCACTCGAGCCCATTCTCGAGCCTTGGTGGGTGTCTTTTGACGGGCCATTTCTTTATTACCCCGGCCATCGGCACGTACCGGCTCCGCTCAGAGCGTTTATCGATTTCATCCGTGAACGGCAGGCTAGCGAGGACGAGGCACCTTAGAGCGCTTGCGCATCCTCATGGATTGCGGGGTAGGAGAGGACGCGGGCGACGTCGATTTTTCCGCTACACGTGTAGGGCACCCCGCACGCCGGGGGCGTCCGCTGGAAAATCCCCTACCGGGAAGCGCTTGCCCCATAGATTTTCTTTTACCTTCCGCAATTAACGGTCGATTGTCGGCTGGGCAACGGGCAGCGGATACTGCGGCATCGATATGCAGGTACCCACTCACCGTGCCATCCAAAGGGGAACGAGAACAATGAAGGGCAAAGTCACCGGCATCGTCGCGGGAATCGCTTTCGTGGCGTTGGCAATGGCGCCAGTTGGTGAGGCGGCGCAAACGCCGCGAGCTGTCGCGAAGAAAGCGATCGATGCCGTTATCGAACCGCTCATGCAACAAGACGGGATTCATGGAATGGCCGTCGGCATCATCGACGGCGGCAAGCCGTACGTATTCAATTACGGCGTGGCCTCGATCGACACGGGCCGGCCCGTCACGGATCGCACGCTGTTCGAACTCGGCTCCGTCAGCAAAACGCTCACCGCGACGCTGGTTTCCTATGCCGACACGAGCGGTTATCTCTCGTTGTCCGATCCGGCCAGCAAATTCCTGCCTGCATTGCGCGGTACCCGGTTCGGCGAGACCAAGCTCGTCAATCTCGGCACCCATACCCCCGGC
>JBQCDS010000222.1:0-3647 GCA_051961035.1 Trinickia sp.
AGTCGTTCGTTGTCCTAACGTTCTACCTCGGGGCTGCGGTATTGGCGGGCACGCTGACCGGATGCGTCGTGGCGCCCGCGCAACCGGTTTATGGATATGGCTACGATTACTACCAGCCCGGCTACCCCTACTATCCGGCCTATCCCGTTTACGCCGAGCCGTCGATCGGTATTGGTTTCGGCTTCGGAGGGGGCGGAGGTTGGCACGGCCATGACCACGACCACTGGCGCGGGGGTGGCGGGGGATGGCACGGGCACGGCGGTTGGCGCGATGGCCACTGAGCGTATGAAGGGCGGCGAGGCCGCCCGCTTTTGCGCGCTTACGTTTGGTGAGCAGTTCGAAGCAAGTTCGGCGCTGCGCGCTCGCTACATCAGCACAATATCGTATTGCTCCTGACTCAAATTCGACTCCACTTGCAATGACACCGGTTTGCCGATGAAATCGATCAGCATCGCCAGATGCTGGGATTCCTCGTCGAGAAACAGGTCGATGACCTCCTGCGACGCCACCACCCGAAACTCGCGCGGATTGAACTGCCGCGACTCGCGCAGAATTTCTCGCAGCACGTCGTAGCAAACCGTACGCGCCGTTTTCACCTGCCCTTTGCCTTGGCAGACGGGGCAAGGCTCGCAGAGCACGTGCGCGAGCGATTCGCGCGTGCGCTTGCGCGTCATTTCGACGAGCCCGAGCTGCGAGAAACCGTTCACGGTCGAGCGCGTGCGGTCGCGCGAGAGCGCCTTCTTTAATTCGCCGAGCACGGCATCGCGATGCTCGGCGTTTTCCATATCGATGAAATCGATGATGATGATGCCGCCGAGATTACGCAGCCGCAGTTGACGCGCGATCGTATGCGCGGCTTCGAGATTCGTTTTGAAGATCGTATCGTCGAAGTTGCGTGCGCCCACGTAGCCGCCCGTGTTGACGTCGATCGTCGTCATCGCTTCGGTCTGATCGATCAGCAAATAGCCGCCCGATTTCAAATCGACGCGGCGCGAGAGCGCGCGCTGGATCTCCGTTTCGATATTGTAGAGATCGAACAGCGGCCGCTCACCCGTGTAGTGATGCAGCTTCGAACTCACGGCCGGCGTGAACTCGGCGGCAAATTCGGCGAGCATTTGATGCGTTTCGCGCGAATCGACTTGGATGCGCGTCGTCTCGTCCGTAACGAAATCGCGCAGCACGCGCTGCGCCAAGTTCAGGTCTTGATAGAGCAGGCTAGTGGGCGGCAGACGCTGCGCCTGTGCGACGACGGTCGCCCACGTCTTGCGCAAGTAGGCGACATCGCTCGCGAGTTCCTCGCTCGTCGCATCTTCCGCGATCGTGCGCACGATGTAGCCGCCTTTCTCGTCGGCGGGCAGCACCGCCGTCAAGCGCGCGCGGATCGCTTCGCGCTCGGCTTCGCTCTCGATCTTTTGCGAAATGCCGATGTGCGGCTCTTGCGGGAGATAGACGAGCGTGCGGCCGGCGATGCTGATCTGCGTCGACAGCCGCGCGCCCTTCGTGCCGATCGGATCTTTAATGACCTGAACGGTTAGCGTCTGCCCCTCGAACACGATCTTTTCGATCGGTTGTTGGGGGCTTGCGTGCTCGCCGGCTAGGCGGGGATGCCAGATGTCGGCCACGTGCAGGAACGCGGCGCGCTCGAGGCCGATGTCGATGAACGCCGACTGCATGCCGGGCAGCACGCGCACCACTTTGCCGAGATACACATTCCCGACGCGGCCGCGCGACAGCGTACGCTCGACGTGCAGCTCCTGCACCGCACCCTGCTGGATCAGCGCGACCCGCGCTTCTTGCGGCGTGACGTTGATTAGGATTTCTTCGTTCATTCAGGGCTCCCGCCGGGCCGCCCAAGGGAGCCCGAGCCCCCTTGGAGGGCTGCTTTGCATGGGACGGGAGTAAGCGCTGAAGCGCCAACTCCCGTCAACAGCGAACGCAGTGAGCGTGGGGGTCGTTTCATTTCAGGATTCAGAAGTCGACCCGCGCTCGGCGAAGCAGCGCGGCGGTTTCAAAAAGGGGCAGACCCATGATACCCGAATAGGATCCGTCGATTCGCTCGATGAACTCGGCGGCGCGGCCTTGAATGCCGTAGGCGCCCGCTTTGCCGAGCGGCTCGCCGGTCAGCGCATAGCGCATCAGCGCGGCGCGCGGCGCTGGCGCGAACCGAACGGTCGAGCGCGACAAGGCCTGCGGCAGTTGCATGCCGTCTGCATCGACGACGGCCAACGCCGTCAACACTTCGTGCTCGCGGCCTGCGAGGCGAGCGAGCATCTCGACGGCGTGCTCGACGTCGTTCGGCTTGCCGAGGATCGCACCGTCGATCGTCACGGTCGTATCGGCCACGAGGATCGGCGCGCTCGGGTGGCCGCCCGCTATGAGCCGCGCGCGGGCCGCTTCGGCCTTGGCCACGCAGACGCGTTGCACGTACGCGGCGGCCGTCTCGCCCGCCAGTTCGGCTTCGAGGGCTTCGGCGTCTTCGTCGGGGCGCGGCAGCAGGAGCTCGAAGCGCACACCCAGCTGCGCCAGCAATTCCTGCCGGCGCGGGCTCTGCGAAGCGAGATAAACGAAGGGGTAAAGAAAAGAGCGGCTACTCGGCTGCGGCATCGTGTTCGTTCTCGTTGGCGTGCGCCCGGTTGCGAGAACGGGCGCCGCATCAGACGCGGTGATAGGGGTGATTCTGCGTGATGCTCCACGCGCGGTAAAGCTGTTCCGCAAGCAGCACGCGGACCATGCCGTGCGGCAGCGTCAGGCTGGAGACGCGAAGCAAAAGCTCGGCACGCTGTTTGATTTCGGGATCGAGGCCGTCCGCACCGCCGATCACGAAGGCGACATCCCGCCCGTCGCGCTGCCAATCGGGCAGGGCGCCGGCGAGCTGCATGGTCGTCCAGTCGCGCCCGCGTTCGTCGAGCGCCACGACGCGCGCCGTCTTCGGCAACGCGGCCTCGATGCGCTGCCGCTCCGCCGCCATGACGCTTTGCGCCGAGCGGCCGCCCGTCCTCGGCTCGGGCTTGATTTCGCGCAGCTCGATACGCAGCTCGGGCGGCATCCGCTTCGCGTACTCGTCGAAGCCGGTCGAGATCCAGTCGGGCATCTTATGACCGACGGCCAGGATATGCAGTTTCATCTCAGCCTTACTTCCCCCGAGGCGGACTTCCGCCGGGCACCGACTTCGTACAAAGGCCGGCCGGCGCCCCTTCTGGGAAGGCAGCGCACGTCGCGACCGTCATGGCTCGGCGATTCATGAAGAAAGTGCTGCGCATGACTCGCCGTGCGCGCTGGGTCGTTACTTGGCGCTTGTCTTACGCGCTGCCGGGCTCTTGCGCGCCGGGGCCTTGCGTGCGGGCTTGGCGGCAGGCTTAACAGCGGGCTTAACGGCGGGCAACGGGCGATCTTCGTCTTCGTCGTCCTCGTCGTCGTCCGCTTCGCTCGCGCGGGCGCCGGCGAACGGGCTCGTGCTCGTCAGCTTCACGCGCACCGGCTTATCGCCCCAGATTTCCTCGAGGTTGTAGTACTGGCGCAAGGCCGGTTGCAGGATGTGAACCACTGCGTCGCCGCAGTCGACCAGCACCCATTCGCCGATGTCCTCGCCTTCGGTGCTGACGATGTCGCCGCCGGCTTCCTTCACCTTTTCGCGGACGCTGGAGGCG
>JBQCDS010000223.1:0-2056 GCA_051961035.1 Trinickia sp.
TGCCGCGCGACGAGCGACCCGCGCGAGGCCGTCATCATCGCGCGCGAGTGGCAGCCGTTCGCCGTGCTGCTCGACATCGCCATGCCCGATTTGGATGGCCTCGAGCTCGCGCGGCTGCTGCGCTCGGATTCCTTGACAGCGCACATGCTGCTCATCGCATGCACGGGCTACGCATCGTCCGACGATCGCGCTCGCGCGCGCGAAGCCGGATTCGACGCACATTGCGCCAAGCCGCTCACGCCCCAATTAATTTTGCGCGTGCTAGAGTTTGCGAGCGAGGGCACGCACCGCGTGGCCGATAACATCGAGGAGCCATGAAGCGTTCGCTGCATGCTTGTGTCTTGACGATGGCGGCACTGACGGCCGCCCGTTTCGCCGGGGCCGCGCCGGCCGACGAGCCGCGGGTGAATCACGGCAACGATCCTTTTTTTCAGGTATCCAGTGCGATACCGGCTTGCCCGACGCCGCTCGGGCCGCTTCAAACCGAACAGGAATGGCTGGCGGATTCGCATTACCGGATCGAACGCGGCAATAGCTGTTGGTGGGAAGGGCGCTGCCGGTTGTCGAACAGCTATCTCTATGACAAGGAGATTCAAGAGGCCGCGAAGCGGCGTCTTGCGAACATCGAGCCATCGACACACTGGCGCCAGCACACGACGCTCTGGCTCATGTTGCAACGGCGTTTCATCTACGTAGAGGGCTGCGTGGCGCCGAACTTCGATAAGCAGACCTTTCTGTCCGAACTTCGTAAGACGGCCGACGTCGAGCGTGTCATCGACGAAACGACGGACGCGCCCGCCTCCGCTGCGCTGCCTTACCGCACGCTCGACGATCCCGACAAGTCCGCCTATCCGCCCGGCGGCGGGTGATATCTAACGCGCCCGTTATCGGCTCGCCCCGGTCGCCGCGCGCGCGCTCTTGTAGCGCTTCATCAGCGGCGTGGCGGACATGCCGTGTATGAACACCGATGCGGTGACGACGGCCAACGCGTAAGGCGCGAGCGGCGCGATATCGCGCGCGTTTCCTTTTTCCAGCGCGTACGCGAGGTAATAAACGGTGCCGATTCCGCGGATGCCGAACCAGCTCATCAACCGACGTTCCAACGGCCGCGCGTGCGAGCCGAGCAGCGATAGCTCCACCGCGAGCGGACGAACCACGACGAACAACGCGAACACGAGCGCCACGCTGCGCCAGGTGAAAAGGGGCGCGGCCAGCGTGCTGATCAAATTGCCCACCATGATCATCATGGCCATTTCGGCGATGCGCTCGAGCTCGATTGTGAAGCCGAGCACCGACTCCGCCATGTAGGCGTGAGCCTTCGCGGGATGGGCGGCCGTTGCCGCGACGTCCGAGGAGTCGATCGACCCGATCGCGTCTTGCGGCGAGCGCTCGCCCGTTGCGCGATGTTCGGCACGACGCATGGCCACGCCCGCCGCGAACACGGCGAGAAAGCCGAACGTATGAAGCAATTGCGCGGCGCCGAACGATAGCTCGATGAGACCGAGCGCGAAGAAGCCCTCTAGACCGAGCGCTTGTGCGTAGCGCGTGCGCAGCCACGCGACGGCATGCGTCGTGGCGAAGCCGAGCAGTGCGCCGACGCCGAGCGCGCCGACGATACCCCAAGCGGTTTGCGCAAGCGTGATCAACGGCGCGATGGCAACCGCAGTTGCAGTGACGGTGGCAGTGGCGGTGGCGGCGGAAGAGTGGGCCGCTGTACCGTTCGTACAGGCCGCGAGTGCGATGAGCGCGAACGGCAGCGCGATGCCGTCGTTCAATCCCCCTTCGCCCGATAGCGAGAAGCGGACGATGTCGAGGTCGTTCGCGTCGCGCACTTGCACGTCGTGCGCGAGCACGGGATCGGTCGGGGCGAGCATGGCCGCGAGCACCCACGCGGGCCCCCATGCGAGCCCCAAGCCCCATGCGCCGACGAGCGCAAGCAAGGGAACGGTGATGATCATCGCAAGCAGGCCCAGGCGCACGGGCAACGTCCATAGCCCGGCGGAGATGGGCGCGCGCAAACGCAGGCCGATCGCAAACAGCGAAGCGAGCAGCGCGA
>JBQCDS010000224.1:0-14153 GCA_051961035.1 Trinickia sp.
GCCGCTTACTCGCGATTGCTGGAGAGCGGCACCGCCCGAGAAGAAGCGCAGACAGCGATCGATCTGCTGACGACGAACGAGACCTACTTCTTCCGCGAGCCGAAGCATTTTGAATTGCTGCACTCGCTGGCTGCGAACGCGGCGGCATCGGCTCAGCCGCTGCGCGTGTGGAGTGCCGCGTGCTCGAGCGGAGAGGAATGCTACAGCATCGCGATGGTGCTCGCGGACCGGCTCGGACAGACGAGATGGGATGTTTTCGGAACGGACATCAGCGCTCGCGTGCTGCGGCGCGCGCGTACGGCGCACTATCCGCTCTCGCGCGCCAAGTTGATTCCCCCCGGGTATCTAAAGCGATTTTGCCTGCGTGGAACCGGCGAGCACGAAGGAACGATGCTCGTCGAGCGATCGCTGCGCGGTCGCGTCAATTTTGCGCAGGCGAATTTGAACCAAGAGCTGCCGCAAATAGGCAGCTTCGACATTATTTTCCTACGCAATGTCTTGATTTATTTCGATGCGGCGACCAAGCGCGACGTCGTCGCGCGCGTTCTCACGCGGCTGCGCAATGGGGGGTATTTCTGCATCGGACATTCGGAGAGCCTGAACGACATCGAGGATAGTCTCGAGCAACTCGCCCCATCGATCTATCGAAAGCCGCTGCGGGACGGCGCGCGATGAAGCCGATCAACGTTTTGATCGTCGACGATTCGGCGGTGGTCCGCCAGGTGGTCGCAGGGCTTCTCGCCCAAACGCCGGGGCTCGCTGTGATGGCGGCCGTGGCCGATCCGCTGTTGGCGATCGAACGGATGCGTCAGCAATGGCCCGATGTCATCGTGCTCGATGTGGAGATGCCGCGTATGGACGGCATCACGTTCCTGCGCAAGGTAATGCAGGAGCGGCCCACGCCAGTGGTGATTTGCTCGACGCTGACGGAGTCTGGCGCGAAGACGACGCTCGATGCAATGGCCGCCGGCGCCGTGGCGATCGTGACGAAGCCGAAGCTCGGGCTCAAACAATTCCTGCAGGACGCGGCGGACGATCTCGTGTCAACAGTGAAGTCGGCCGCGCGTGCGAATGTGAAGCGGCTGGCCGCGCGTTCGGCGGTGCCAGTTGCCGCCCCTCAGCCAAAGTTGAACGCGGACGTCATTCTGACGGCGGGCGGCGCGTCGCCTCCGATGGCGCGTACGACGGAACGTGTCGTCGCGCTGGGCACGTCGACGGGCGGCACGCAAGCGCTTGAAGAGGTGTTGACCGCGTTGCCGCGCGTCTCGCCGGGCATTGTCGTCGTGCAGCACATGCCCGAGAAATTCACCGCCGCATTCGCCGCGCGGCTCGATTCCATCTGCGCCGTTACCGTGAAGGAGGCGCAGCAGAACGATCGCGTCTTGCCGGGGCACGTGCTGATTGCGCCCGGTGGCCGGCACATGGTGCTGAGGCGTAGTGGCGCGTTTTACTACGTCGATGTGCTTGACGGGCCGCTCGTCAATCGACACCGGCCCTCGGTGGATGTCCTGTTCCGATCGGTGGCGAAAGCGGCCGGCGCGAATGCACTCGGTGTGATCATGACCGGCATGGGCGATGACGGCGCAGCCGGCTTACTGGAGATGCGCACCGCGGGCGCGCAGACGGTGGCACAGGACGAGCACAGCTGCGTCGTGTTCGGGATGCCGAAGGAAGCGATACGCCGAGGCGGCGCGTTGCGTACCATTGCGCTCGGTATGATCGCGCAGGAAATCGTTCGGTTTTAATGCGCGGTCAGCGCGCCTTCAGATGTCATAGCGAAAAAATGGGCGTTCGCGTCCACCGACCGGCATGGAGCAGATGAAGTTCCGTGAGCTTGAGCGACATCCACTGTATGTTGAGACTGGTCTCGCCTCGGTGAAACTCATGGGCACGCGCATCTGGGTGCTCCATGCGGCGGTGGCGTATGTGCCACGCTTTCCAGATAGCTCCACGGGAAAATGCCGCGATCGTGGCCGTCGCTGAACGACAACTGCACGCCATAGCCCATCGGTTCGATGCCGGTGACCGTGACGATCGGATCGGGCGCGGCATCGTGGCCGGCAAGTCGGGCCGCGCGGCAGCCCGCACATGGGCAAGCGCGGCGCAATCGCTCATGGGTAATGCGCAGCACGCCGCCGTCGGGCCAGTGCAACGTCAGCACGCGCGCGGCGCTGTCGATGCGGATTTCGGCAGGCGTTTTCATTGCCTGTGACCTTCGATCTGCTGGATCGCGATGCGCGCGGCTTTGCGGACGTCGGGATCGCCGTCCTGCAGGGCCGCGTGTAGCGCGGGCAGCGCGTCGGGCTCGCACAGTTCGCCTAGCGCAAGGGCCGCTTCCTTGCGCAGGTTGCTGATCGCATGCGTCAGCAATGCGATGACGGCGGGCGCGGCTGCACGGTCGCGCAAGGCGCCGAGCGCCCGTACCGCGCGCAACCGTACCTGCCAGTACGTATCGTCAAGCGCGGCGACGAGCGGTTCGCGTGCTGCCGGCGCGCGCAGCTTTCCGAGCGTCGTCGCGGCCTGCTCGCGTACTTGCCAGGCGTCGTCGCACAACGCCGCGAGCACCGCATCGACCACCACGCCGTCGCCGGCCGACGCGAAGCCGAGTGCGCCGACCGCTGCGCCACGTACGTCCGCGCGCGCCTCGTGGCCGGTCGCCAGCGCCGCGAGTGGCACAAGCGCGCGAGGGTCCTTGAGCCAGCCGAGTACGCCGACCGCCTCGAGCCGCACGTCTTCGTCGGCGTGGGCGAGCGCGCGCAGCGCAGGGCCGAGCGCATCCGCGTAGCGCAGTTCGCGCAGCGCACGCAGCACTGCGCGGCGCACATCCGGTTCGTCATGTTCTGCCCAGCGGCGCAGCACGTGCCCAGACGCAGGATCCTTCAACTCCGACAGACTGCGCGAAGCCGCCTGGCGCACCTCATGGTCCGCATCGAGCAGGGCGCGGCATAGTGCTTCGACGACATCCGGCTGTTCCCATGCCGCCAGCACCTCGGCGGCTTGGCGGCGAACCTCGGCCGACGGATCGTCGCGCATCGCGGCGATAAAGGCGGGCACGAGCGCGACGTCTTCGAAGTCGGCCAGATCGAGAAGCGCGATGCGGCGCACGGCGGCATCGCCCGTCGTGAGGCGGGCCAATGCAGCGGCCGCTTCGGCCAGCCCCAGGTTGGTGTCGACGAAGTCGGGTACGGAAATGGAATCGGTCATGAGCATGCTTTAAAGAGCGCTTTGGGTGGTGTCCGGGGCACGGCGGCATGCGGCGTGGCCGCGCCACGCTCGACATTCAGGCCGCCTGCGTGTGCGACGCATCGTGCAGCAGCGCGAGACAGCGGCGCTTGATATCGATAAACACGGGGTCGGTCGTGCTGTCGTCATTGCGTGGGCGTGGCAGCGGCACGGCGATGTCCGCAACGATACGCGCCGGCCGCGGCGACATCATCACGATCCGGTCGCTGAGAAACAGCGCTTCCTCGATGTCATGCGTGACAAAGATCACGGTCGTGCGGATAGTCGACCAGATGTCGAGCAAAAGCGCCTGCATCGTGCGCCGCGTCTGCGCGTCGAGCGCACAGAACGGTTCGTCCATCAGCAGAATACGGGGCCGGTTGATTAGTACGCGTGCAATCTCGACGCGCTGCTGCATGCCGCCCGACAGTTGCGCGGGATAGTGCGATTCGTAGCCCGCGAGGCCGACCAGCGCAAGCAGCTCCGACGCTTCGCGGCGCCGTTCCTGCGCGCCCACGCCTTTCATCTTGAGCCCGAACGCGACGTTGTCGACCACCCGCTTCCACGGAAACAATGTGTGATGCTGGAACACGAGGCCGCGCTCCGCATGCGGGCCGTCGACCGCGACGCCGTCGACCGTGATACCGCCCTGCGTGGAGGCAAGATGGCCCGCGATCGCGCCGAGCAGGGTGGATTTGCCGCAGCCCGAGGGGCCGAGCACGCAAACAAACTGGCCGGGCGCGATATCGAGGTCGAGCGCTTCGAGCGCGGCAAAGCGCGCGTGCGGGGGCCCGACTTCGACGGTCAGCGCGTGCACGTCGACGCGGCCTGGCGCGTGTCGCGCGATGCCGGCGAGGCTGGATGCCGCTGTGCTCATTGCCGTGCTCCTCGAAGGCGATACCACGGCGTTAGCGCGTTGCCGATGCGTTTTACAAGGGCGCTGCTGCCCATACCGAGCACGCCGATCAGCGCCATGCCTACCACGATGTTCGCGTAGTTCTGTAGCGTATAAGACACCCATACGAAATAGCCGATCCCATACTGCCCAGCGATCATTTCGGCGGTGACAAGGCAGAACCACGCGGTGCCCATGCCAATCGACAGGCCCGTGAAAATCGCGGGCGCCGCTCCCGGCAGCACGACTTCCACATAGAGCGCGAGCGGTTTTGCCCCCAGACTCCTCGCGGTGGACAACAGTCGAGAATCGAGCGCCTCGACGCCATGCACTGTGTTGAGCAAAATCGGGAACAGCGCGCCGACGAACGTGATGAACATCATGCTGAATTCCGACGACGGAAACATGAGGATCGCCAGCGGAATCCATGCGACGGCAGGGATTGGGCGAAGCACTTCGAGCGGCGGCAGCAGCGTATCCTCGAGCATGCGGTAGCGGCCGATCGCAAGGCCGAAACCGACACCGACGCCCGCTGCCGCGCAGAAGCCGACGAACACGCGCGAGACGCTCGCGGCCAGATGCATCGGGAGTTTCGGCGAATGAAGCAAAGCCCAGAACGCCGGTACCACATCGGTGGGCGAGGGCACATTGCCGAACGACACGACGCCGAGCGAGAGCCGGTAGCGGACCACCAGTTGCCATACCGCGACGCATAGTGCAAGGGACGCGGTGCGTAAAGCGATGCGTCCGGCAGACGAAGTGCGGGTTCCGGCGCCCGACCGTTGCGCGCGCAACGAGCGCGGCGGTCGGCGTTCGGCGAGTTCGAATGTGGCGGCCATGAATACTCCGATGCGTGACGCGAGTGACAGGAACGGATGGGGCTTGAACAGCAGAGAACGGATGGATGCGGCGGCAGCGAACCCCTAGCGCGCAGCGACGGCCTGCGACACGCCATTCTTCGCGGCGGCATAGTCGAGTACTGTGCCCGACGCGCGCTGCGCATAGGCATCGGCGGCCGATTTCGAGAGGAAAGCGGTTTCCGCGCCATGCGCATCTTTCACGTACCATGCCTGATCGGCGAAGAGCTTGAGCCCGCTGTCATGGTCGCGCACATACACCGCGCGAACCTTGCCGCCGCGTTCATGCAAGGAATGCAGCGCCGCGAATGCTTCACCGGGCTGCGCGTAGCTGCGCACCTTCGGTTCGTTCGCGAACCACACCTGCGCGACGTCGCGTACATCGACGATTGGCTTGCCGGTTTGCGCGTCGTCGGCCACGAGCGGCGTTTTCGCGTAGTTCTTCAGGGCGGCGTCGTAGTCGAGCCCTGACAGCTTGAATGCCGCGCGGATATAGCGGTCGTCGATAAACGTGCTCGCATTGAGCTTCACGTCGGTCTTTTTCAGCTTCTTCAGCGTGTCGATCGCCGTCGCGACGGCCTGCCGGTACTCGGGCTTCCATGTCAAATCGCGCGTTTGCACGCCGAGCGGCCCGTAATAGAGATAATCGACCGGCGCCTCGATGCCCGTGATCTTCTCGATTAGCAAGCTGTATTTTTCGGGGTCTTGCGTGACGAGCCGATTTGCCTCGATCGCCGCGCGCAGATAGGCGACCACCACTTCGGGGTACTTCCGTGCATAGTCGGCGTCCACCAGCGCGCCGTGGAACGTCGGCGCATGCGTCTGCGCGCCGTCGTAGATCTTGCGCGCGATGCCGCGGTACGGAAACAAGTCCGCGAACGGGACGAAATCGGCGTGCGCGTCGATCTTCCCTGCTTTCAGCGCGCTGCCTGCCACTTCGGGCGCTTGCGTGATGATGTTGACGTCGGTTTCCGGATTCCAGCCCTGGGCCTTGATCGCGCGCAGCAGCATGCCGTGAGCCGTCGACGCGAACGGCACGGAGATCGTTTTACCTTTCAGATCGGCGAGCGAGTGAAGCGGCGAGTTGACGGGCACGACGATACCGTTGCCGCTGCCGTCGACGCTGCCCGACAGCACCGTGATGAAAATGCTCTTTCTACCGGCTTTCTGGAATGCCGCACCGTTCAGGGCCCCGGGGAAATCAGCCATTGCGCCAAAATCGAGCTTGCCCGCGACCATCTCGTTCGTGAGCGGCGCGCCGGACGTGAAGTCCTTCCACTCGACGTCGTAGGTGACGTTTGCGTATTTGCCGTCGTGCGGCAAGTACTTGTCGAGCAGATGCAGTTCGCGAATCAGCAGGCCGCCGGTCGCGCAGTTGATCGTCGTGTCCTGCGTGCCGATCGCCACGCGGATCGTTTCGGCTCGCGCGGTGACGGCGGCCGCGAAGAAGAGCGGCACGGCAAGGAGGCGCGTGATTTCAAGTCGTTTTTTCATCGTCTGAACGGGCAAGCGTAGATGTGGGAACCGGCGCAAGAAACAACGGTGCGAAGGGGCAATGCGGGCTAGCGCAGTAAATAAGGAATCTCGACCTTTACCGCGCCGGTCGGACAATCGCGTTCGCAGGGCATGCAGTACCAGCACTCGTCGAATTGCATATAGGCCTTGCCCGTGCTTGTATCGATCGCAAGCAGGTCCAGCGGACAGACGTCGACGCACACCGTGCAGCCCTTGTCTGCAATGCAACGGGATTCGTCGATGGTCACCGGCGCGCTGCTGCGCTGGAAAATGTCGTGTGGCGTGTAAGACATGCTGGGCCTCCTCAGATCGCAGCGACGGCGGCCGCCGCGGCCGCGTTTTCCCCGGCAGCAGCCGTCACCGCGCGAGGCTCCCGGATGCGTAGTTGTTCGTAGGCGCCGAGTTCGGATTGCGGAACCGGCACCACATAAGGCTCGACCGCGCGCTTTTCGCTCGACATGCGGCCGTACTCATCCTTGCGCAAATGCGTATGACAGAACCACCCAGCGTCGTCGCGATGCGGGTAATCGACACGGTGGTGGTACAGGCCCCAGCGGCTCTCGGTGCGAAACAGCGACGCGCGCGCCGCCATTTCCGCGCAATCGCGGATCGCGCGCACCTCGGCCGCACGCATCAGTTCGTGCGGATTGTTAGCCTTGATCGCGGCGATGTCGTCGGCAATTTCCTGGAAGCGCTGCAGGCCGATGTCCATCTTGCGCGTGACCTTGGGTGGCTGCAGATAGTCGTTCACCATCCTGCGCAGCTTGTATTCCACCTGCGACGGCGCAAGGCCGCTGTCGCATTCGAGCGGCGCGTAGATGCGCGCACGCTCGGCAACGATCTGTTCTTCATCGATGGGCGCGTGTTCGCGGCCTTCGATATAGTCGGCCGCGTTCTGGCCCGCGAACCAGCCGTAGGTGAACGCGCCGAGCATGTAGTTGTGGGGCACGGCGGCCATGTCGCCGGCCGCATAGAGTCCCGGCACGGTGGTTTCGGCGCGCGCGTTCACATAGACGCCCGATGCGCTATGGCCGCTGCACAAGCCGATCTCGGAGATATGCATCTCGACCATCTGCTGCCGGTAGTCGGTGCCGCGGCCCGCATGAAAGCGTCCGCGACTCGGCCGTTCGTTCGTGTGCAGGATCTGCTCGATGGTCTGGATCGTTTCCTCGGCGAGGTGATCGAGCTTCAGGAATACAGGGCCGTTGCCGCTTTGCAGTTCCTGATAGAACTCCCACATCATCTGGCCGCTCCAATAATCGCATTCGATAAAGCGTTCGCCTTTGTTGTTCGCCGTGAAGCCACCGAGCGGACCGGTCACGTATGCGCAAGCCGGACCGTTATAGTCCTTGATCAGCGGGTTGATCTGGAAGCACTCGAGATTCGCGAGCGCCGCGCCCGCGTGATAGGCCATCGCATAGCCGTCGCCGGCGTTGGTCGGGTTCTCGTAGGTGCCCATCAAGTAACCGGATGCGGGCAGGCCTAGGCGGCCGGCCGCGCCGCAGCACAGCACGACGGCCTTGGCGCGGATCACGTGGAACTGTGCGGTGCGGCAGTCGAAACCGAGCACACCGCAGACTGAGCCTTGCGCGTCCGTCAAGAGGCGCGTTGCGACAACACGGTTCGTGATCGACACCCGCGCGCGCTTCAGTTGCCGGTACAGCACCTTCTTGATGTCATGGCCTTCCGGCATCGGCAGCACATAGGCGCCCATGTGATGCACCTTTTTCACCGCGTAGTCGCCGTTGCCGTCCTTCTCGAACTTCACGCCCCAGCGGTCGAGCTGTTCGATCGTCGTGACGCTGTGCTTCGCATACGCATAAACGGCTTCCTGATCGACGATGCCATCGTTCGCGATCGTGATTTCGCGAGTGTATTGTTCGGGCGTTGCATGGCCGGGAATCACCGCGTTGTTCAGGCCATCCATGCCCATGGAAATCGCGCCGCTGCGTTTTACGTTCGCTTTCTCGAGCAGCAGGATCTTCAGGTTCGGGTTGCGCTCTTTTGCCTTGACGGCCGCCATCGGGCCCGCGGTACCTCCGCCGACGACGACCAGATCGTATTCCATCACTTCGATGTTCATCGCATCTTCCTTGTTCGCGTGCGCGCTTTTTCGCGGCCGATGCGCAGCCGGTACCGGAATGCGTCGCCACGGAAATACAGGTGTTCGTAGTCGAGCGGATGGCCAGCCGCATCGTATGTCAGTCGTTCGATGCGCAATACAGGGCTGCCTTCCTCGACATGCAGCGCCTCGACGATGTCGTCGTCGGCGAGAACCGCTTCAATTGACAAGTGGAGTTCGGAGTGTATGCACCGTGCCCGCGCGGGCCAACCAATCAATTCTGATATCGATTTTCTATTTGCATGCGCAGTGGGTCGCGCGTCACGTTATGCGGTTCGCACGAATGGTCTCGTGGCGGTTCGCACGACCCGCCGCCGCGCAATGGAGCAGGGTGACGCGGATCTCGCCGAGGTGGCGTGGCCGGGCGCGTCGATGCGCGCGGCCAGGCGATAGGGGGTAATCAGCCGCGTGGTGTGTAGATGCTATCGAAGATGCCGCCGTGAGACTGCCGGCGGCGAGCGCCGCACATTAACGCCCGTACACCGGAAACCGACTGCACAATGCGTGGACTTTTTCGCGCACGGTGTCGATAACGGCAGGGTTCTCAATGTCGTCGAGGATGTCGCAGATCCATCCTGCGAGCGCCGTCACTTCGTCTTTGCCGAATCCGCGCGTGGTGGCGGCCGGCGTGCCGATGCGAATGCCGCTCGTGACGAAGGGCGACTGAGGATCGCCCGGAACAGTGTTCTTATTCACGGTGATATGCGCCGCGCCAAGCGCCGCATCGGCGGCCTTCCCTGTCATGCCCTTCGCGATCAGGTCGACGAGAAAGAGATGGTCGTCCGTGCCGCCCGAGACGATGCGGTAGCCGCGCTCGATAAACACTGCGGCCATCGCGCGCGCGTTCGCAATCACCCGCTCTTGATACGCCTTGAACGCCGGTTCCAGCGCTTCCTTGAATGCGACAGCTTTCGCCGCGATGACGTGCATCAGCGGGCCGCCTTGGGTGCCGGGGAAGACCATCGAGGCGATCTTCTTCTCGATGTCCGCGTTCGCGCGGCCGAGGATGATCCCGCCGCGCGGGCCGCGTAGCGTCTTGTGGGTGGTGCTGCTGACGATGTCGGCGAAGGGAACCGGGCTCGGATACAGCCCCGCCGCGACAAGTCCGGCGACGTGGGCCATATCGACGAAGAGCAAGGCCCCGACCTTGTCGGCAATGTCACGAAAGCGCGCGAAGTCGAGGTATCGCGCATAGGCTGAGAATCCCGCGACGATCATCTTCGGCTTGCATTCGACGGCCTGCGCTTCGAGCGCGTCATAGTCGATGAGGCCGTCGTCGGTGACGCCGTACTGCACCGCATTGAACACTTTTCCCGAGAAATTCACCTTGGCGCCGTGCGTGAGGTGTCCGCCGTGCGCGAGACTCATGCCTAGGATGGTGTCACCCGGTTGAAGCAGCGCAAAATAAACCGCGGCGTTGGCCTGCGAACCCGAGTGCGGTTGCACGTTCGCCCAGTCGCTGCCGAACAGTTGCTTCACGCGATCGATCGCCAGCTGCTCGACGACATCGACGTGCTCGCAGCCGCCGTAGTAGCGTTTGCCCGGATAGCCTTCGGCGTACTTGTTGGTGAGTACCGTGCCCTGTGCTTGCATCACGCGAGGGCTTGCGTAGTTTTCCGACGCGATTAGCTCGATGTGGTCTTCCTGGCGATGGCGTTCGGCCTCGATCGCTTTCCAAAGCGCGGGGTCAAAGTCGGAGATCGGCATGGCTTGATTGAACATGGTGAGGTGTCTTTTGAAAAGAGGGATGGGCGTGAGTGAATAGGCACCGATTCGTCGCCGCGCGTTGCGGTGCGAACATCGGTGGTCAATCCATTGGCTAGGGCCTCGAGGCCGACCTAAGCGATTTCCGGCTGCGCGACGCCAGCAGGAAGCCTGTTTTCTCTATTGAACGATGCGCCTTCGCCGGAGCCTTCTGGGCTATCGACCTGTTCGTAATCGGACATCGGCGGGCATGCGCAGACAAGGTTGCGGTCGCCATAGGCGTTGTCGACACGGCCGACCGGCGGCCAATACTTGTTCTCGCGCAGATTCGCGAGCGGATAGACCGCTTGTTCGCGGCTGTACGGATGCGTCCATTCGCTGGCAATCGCGGCCGCGGTGTGCGGTGCGTTGACGAGCGGGTTGTCCTTTGCATCGAACACGCCGCTGGCCACCTTGTCGATTTCCTCGCGGATCGAGATCATCGCGTCGCAAAATCGATCGAGTTCAGCCTTCGATTCGCTCTCGGACGGCTCGATCATCAAGGTACCGGGCACGGGGAAAGACATCGTCGGGGCGTGGAAACCGAAGTCGATCAAACGCTTGGCAACGTCGTCGACGGTAATCCCCGTGCGCTCCTTTAGCGGGCGCAGATCCAGGATGCATTCATGCGCGACCATGCCGTGCTCGCCGCGGTAGAGCACTGGGTAATGCGCTTCGAGGCGTTTGGCGATGTAGTTGGCATTGAGGATCGCCATGATGCTCGCCTGCCGCAAGCCTTCGCGGCCCATTAGCGTGATATAGGTCCACGTAATCGGCAGAATGCTGGCGCTGCCCCAAGGCGCGGCCGACACGGCACCGATGCCCTTGAGACCGGTCGTTCCGTGACCCGGCAGGAACGGCGCGAGGTGCGACTTCACGCCGATCGGACCCACGCCGGGACCGCCGCCGCCATGCGGGATGCAGAACGTCTTGTGAAGGTTCAGGTGCGATACGTCGCCGCCGAACTGACCGGGGCCGCATAGCCCCACCATGGCATTCATGTTGGCGCCATCGATGTACACCTGGCCGCCATGCGCGTGGACGATTTCCGTGATCTCGCGGATCGCGGTCTCGAACACCCCGTGCGTCGACGGATACGTGATCATGATCGCGGCGAGATTTTGGCTGTGCTGCTGCGCCTTCACCTCGAGGTCGGCGACGTCGACGTTGCCCTTGTCGTCGCACGCGACGACAACCACGCGCATGCCGGCCATCTGCGCTGTCGCGGGGTTGGTACCGTGGGCCGAACTCGGAATCAGGCAAACGTTGCGGTGGGACTCGCCGCGACTCGCGTGGTAAGCGCGGATTGCCCGGAGTCCGGCGAATTCGCCCTGAGAGCCGGCGTTCGGCTGCAGCGACATGGCGTCATAGCCCGTGCAGGCGCACAACATCTGCTCGAGTTCCGCGGTCAGTTGTGCGTACCCTTCGGTCTGCTCGGCCGGAGCGAATGGATGGATGCCGCCGAATTCCGGCCAAGTCACCGGGATCATCTCGGTGGTTGCATTCAGCTTCATCGTGCATGAGCCGAGCGGGATCATCGTGCGATCGAGCGCGAGATCCTTGTCGGCGAGCGAGCGCAGATAGCGCAGCATCTTCGTTTCAGACCGATGCGCGTTGAACACGGGGTGCGTCAACAGCGCCGAGGTGCGCAACTGTCCGGGGGGCAGTGCCTCGCAGACGCCCCTTTCGATGGCGTCGAAAGCCGGAACGGCCGCGCCCTCCGCAAACACCGCCCACACTGCTTCGACGTCGGCGCGGGTCGTCGTCTCATCGAGCGAAATGCCAACCGTCCGCGTATCGATCTCGCGCAGGTTCATCCCGGCGCTGCACGCGCGAGCATGCACGGCGGCCGCATCGGGGACGGCTACGGTCAGCGTGTCGAAGAAGTGTTCGTTGGCTACCGAGAGATCGAGCCGGCGCAGGCCGTCGGCCAGCGTCGCGGTCAAGCGGTGGACGCGTCGTGCGATCGTCGTGAGTCCATGCGGGCCGTGATAGCAGGCGTAAAGCCCGGCCATGACGGCAAGCAGTACCTGCGCGGTGCAGATGTTGCTCGTCGCCTTTTCGCGGCGGATGTGCTGCTCGCGCGTCTGCATCGCGAGACGGTAGGCCTTGTTGCCGTGGCTGTCGATCGAGACGCCGACAACGCGGCCGGGCATCACGCGCTTATGCGCGTCGCGCGTGGCGAAGTAGGCGGCATGCGGGCCGCCGTAGCCGAGTGGAATACCGAAACGCTGCGTCGTGCCGATCGCGACGTCGGCACCGAATTCAGACGGGGGTTTGAGCAATGTCAGCGCAAGTAGATCGGCCGCTACGACGACCACCGCGTGCTTGGCGTGCGCCGCGGCCACTATGCTTGCGTAATCGGTGACCTCGCCGGTGCTCGCAGGGTATTGCAGCAGCACGCCAAAGCACTCATGCGAGCCGAGTTCGTTCGCTGGGTCGCCGACGATTATCTTGAAACCCAGGGGCTCGGCGCGCGTACGCACCACCTCGATCGTTTGCGGATGGCAGTCGCGCGAGACGACGAATGTTTTGGCCGGACTTTTCGACACGCGTTCGCAAAACGTCATGGCCTCCGCTGCGGCGGTGGCTTCGTCAAGCAGCGAGGCATTCGCGATCTCCATGCCGGTGAGGTCGGCGATCATCGTCTGAAAGTTCAGCAGCGCCTCCAGACGGCCTTGCGAAATCTCCGGCTGGTAGGGCGTGTAGGCGGTGTACCAGGCCGGATTCTCCAGTACGTTGCGTTGCACGACCGCAGGCGTATGGCAGCCGTAATAACCGGCACCGATGAAGGATCGGAATAGCTGGTTTTTTTTCGCGATCGCGCGAAGCCGGGCAAGCGTGTCGGGTTCGCTGCGTCCCTCGGGGAGCGGTAAGCGCACGGGTGACAGGATCGACGCCGGGATCACGCGATCGATGAGCTGGTCGAGCGAGCCAAAGCCGAGCGTATGGAGCATCGCACGCGTTTCGGTGTCATCGGGGCCGATATGACGGCCGACGAAATCATCGCGCTGTTCCAACTGCGCGAGCATCGCGGGGAATCGAGTGTCGTTCATGTTCATGGTGTGGGCACGGTCGGGGGCGCAGGGCGATCAGGCGCTCACCGGCGATGCGTGGATCCCAAGGGGCGAGCGCCGTCTGACTGCGCTCATGGTAGGCGGCGATTGACATTTGCATATTTGATTGTTTCAATGAAAACATTTGCGTTGTAAATGGATCGTTCCGATGGTCAACATCCCGACCGAGCTGTTGCGGACCTTTGTGAAAGCCGTCGATCTCGGCAGCTTCACGCGCGCGGGCGATGCGGTCGGGCGCTCGCAATCGGCTATCAGCTTGCAAGTCCAGCGGCTGGAAGCGTTGCTCGATGTGCCGCTGTTCGTACGCGGCTCGCATCGGATGAAGCTAACGGACGAGGGAGCGACCCTGGTCGGTTACGCACGCAGGATGCTCGCGCTCAATGACGAGGCGATCGGTAGCTTGAGCCGGCCCAAGGTGGCGGGCAGCGTGCGGTTAGGCGCGCCGCACGAATACACGGCGTCCCTGCTGCCCGAGATCCTCAGCAAGTTCGCTCAATCACATCCGGGCGTCATGCTTGAAGTGACATGCGATCTCAGCAAGAACTTATTGGCGCGCCAGGAGAAAGACGAATTCGATCTCGTGGTCGCGCTTCACGACGACCCGGCCGCCGCGGGGGGCGCAAAGGTGCTCACGGAACCGCTGGTATGGATCGCCAGCGCCGACCATGCGCATCATCAAGAGCGCCCGCTATCGCTGGTTGTTGCGCCTCCGCCGTGCATTT